>JBIIBU010000176.1:0-4436 GCA_044239235.1 Flavobacteriales bacterium | reverse complement strand
CTGGAAAAACCAGGTCACCGGAGGTATTTTTAAAATGGACACAGCGATAATAACTTGTAGGAGAATACCGGAAATAACAAGTCGGTAATTGATTTTCTTTTTGTTATTGGAGAATAAAAAAGCAATGAGCAAAATAAGGGCAACTCCGAGGAGTCCTTGAAATCTTTCCATGAGTAATTTGGTTAAAAGGTCATTTAGTGGAGCGCAAGAAAAGAATAAAAGAGCAATTAAGCACCTTTTCTTTTATTGATCTCATCGCGAAGGCGGCTTGCCTTCTCATATTCTTCGCGTTCTAGAGCAAGGTCGAGTTGCTTTTGGAGTTCGTCAATAGACATTCCAGAAGGTTCGTCTTCTTTGATAATGCTTTGCAATTCTTCTTCGAATTCTTCACTTTCATTTTCTTCTGCTGGCACATCATCAAGACTAACGCCTGCTTGTTCAAGAATAAAATCTTCACAGAAAATTGGACAGTTGAATCGAACAGCAATTGCAACAGCATCGCTCGTTCGAGCGTCGATTTCGGCCGTTCTGCCGCCCATTGTAGTAATGAGTTTGGCAAAGAAAATACCCTCTACTAAATTGTAAATAAGCACTTCTTCAATATCGATATCGTAGGCATTTGAAAGACTACGAAAAAGGTCGTGGGTAAGTGGACGACTTGGAGTCATCTTTTCTAATTCGATGGCGATAGCTTGCGCTTCTACACCTCCGATTACGATGGGAAGACGGCGATGGCCGTCAACTTCGGCTAAAATCATCGCATACGCGCCGCTTGAGCTTCCGCTTGGCGATATATCCGCGATTTGAAGTTCTATTTTATTGCTCATAAGCCTCTAAGGGAGGTCTAATATAATGCTGATTATTCAAAATTCAAAGTGCCTTACAATTGCAAGGCACTTTGAAAATAAATTATTTTGATGCGTTAAATGTTTTTACTGCATCAATAAGTTTAGGCAACACTTCAAATGCATCTCCTACAATACCGTAGTCAGCAGCTTTGAAGAATGGCGCTTCTGGATCCTTATTAATTACCACGATGGTCTTACTTGCATTCACACCAGCAAGGTGTTGAATAGCGCCACTGATACCAATAGCAATGTATAAGTTTGGACGAATGGTGATACCTGTTTGTCCCACATGTTCGTGGTGAGGGCGCCATCCGATATCGGATACTGGACGTGAGCAAGCTGTTGCTGCGCCAAGTTCTTTTGCAAGATCTTCTACAATACCCCAATGCTCAGGACCTTTCATTCCGCGACCAGCAGAAACTACAAGTTCAGCTTCTGGGAGTGGAATTCCACCTTCAGATTCTTCGTTGCGAACTTCTTTTACTTTAATTCCTGCAGCACCCAGGTCAGTGCTGAAAGCTTCAACCGGAGCTGTATTACCTGTGGATATTACACCAAACGAATTAGGAATAACAGTAATCACTTTGCTCGCAGTATGCACTGCTACATCGGCAATTGCTTTTCCTGAGAATACATTCTTTCTAACTACAAATCCTGCAGAAAGATCAGGCAGGGCAGTAGCACCTGGTACCAAACCTGCATCTAAACGAGCAGCGATACGAGGAGCAACTAGTTTACCAATAATGTCGTGTGTGAAGATTATTACATCAGCTGAAACAGAAGCTGCAGCCGCAAGAATTAATCTTGTCAACTGTTGTGAGTCTGAAGTGTTGGCTGTTGCGTTAAGTACTTTGGATGCACCAGCATTTCCTAGTCCTCCGTCGCCATTGATAGATCCAACGGTTAGTGCAATGCTAGTTGTGCCAAGAGCTTCAGCAAGTTTAGTTCCATAGCTAACTGCTTCGAAACTGCTTTTTGGGAATTTCCCGTTGTGATGATCTGCGAATATTAATACTGACATGATTCGAATCTTTAAATGGTGGATTAAATTGCTTTAGCCTCTTCGTGAAGCAAACGGATGAGTTCACCGGCATTTTCAGCATCGATATACTTGCAAGCACTCTTTGCTGGAGGCAGGCTATATGCTTTCACTGACGTTGAAGCATCTGCTGCAACTGCAGTTTCCACAGCAAGAGGTTTTGTTCTTGCCGCCATGATACCACGCATATTTGGAATACGTTGTTCAGCCATTCCTTTAGCAGCGCTAAGTACGAATGGAGTATTTACTTCTACCACTTCAATACCACTAGAGATTTCGCGCTCAACGGTAGCAGTATTGCCAGCTACATCAAGTTTTGTAGCAAGAGCCACATAAGGAACATCGAGTAATTCGGCAATCATACCTGGAACAACAGAGCCATTGTAGTTGATTGTTTCTTTTCCACACATCACGATATCGAAGCCTTTTGCTTTTGCATATGCTGCGATTTGCTTGGCAACGAAAAGTGAATCACTCTCGGAAGCCTCAACACGAACAGCGTCATCAGCGCCAATAGCAAGTGCTTTGCGGATGATAGGTTCGTAATCTGCACCCCCAACAGAGATAATAGTTACTTGTCCGCCTTGAGCTTCTTTGATCTCAAGAGCGCGAACAAGAGCGTACCACTCGTCATATGGGTTTACAATAAATTGTACACCGTTCTCATCAAACTTAGAATTGTTGTCTGAAAACGCGATTTTTGATGTGGTATCAGGAGCTTTGCTGATACATACAAGTATTTTCATTTCGTCAAATTGTATATTCGGGATGCGAAAGTAATTACGAAACGTATGATGTTGCACCAACCTTTGCTTATTTTCGCACCCACATTCGAAAAAACATGAGAGAAATTCAGTTTAGAGAGGCAATTTGCGAAGCGATGTCTGAAGAGATGCGCCGCGATGAAAGCGTCTTCCTTCTAGGGGAAGAGGTTGCGGAATACAATGGAGCTTACAAAGCTTCCAAAGGAATGCTAGATGAATTTGGCGCTAAGCGTGTCATTGACACACCTATCGCTGAGCTAGGATTTTCTGGTATCGCTGTCGGCGCAGCAATGAACGGACTTCGTCCAATTGTGGAATTCATGACTTGGAACTTCGCGATTTTGGCAGCTGACCAAATCATCAACTCTGCAGCTAAAATGCTCCAGATGTCTGGTGGTCAATATAATGTGCCAATTGTTTTCCGTGGTCCTAACGGAACTGCAGGACAGTTGGCAGCAACACATAGCCAAAGCTTCGAGGCGTTTTACGCGCACGTTCCTGGTCTTAAAGTAATTACTCCAAGCAATCCTTATGATGCAAAAGGACTATTGAAAGCGGCAATCCGCGACAATGACCCTGTTGTTTTCATGGAAAGTGAAAAAATGTATGGCGACAAAGGCATGGTGCCAGATGGTGAGTATATTATTCCAATTGGCCTTGCTGATATCAAACGTGAAGGTACTGATGTGACAATCGTTTCTTTCGGTAAAATCATGAAAGTGGCTTTAGCTGGTGCGGAAGAACTTGCAAAAGAAGGTATTAGCGCAGAAGTTATCGATTTGAGAACAATCAGACCCTTGGATATTGATACAATCGTCAATTCAGTTAAAAAGACAAATAGACTGATCATCTTAGAGGAAAGCTGGCCTGTAGCAAGCATCTCAACTGAGATTGCTTACCGTGTTCAACGTCATGCTTTTGATTATTTGGACGCGCCTATTCGTCGTCTGACACAAACAGATACTCCTTTTGCTTTTGCTACAACCCTTATCGATGCTGCGCTCCCACAAGTGCACGATGTGGTTAGAGTAGCTAAAGAAGTACTTTACAAAGCATAAGTTTTTAATATTGAAAGTGAGGTCATTTCATTTCGAAATGGCCCTCTTTTTTTTTACACAAAGGGGACTATATTTGCCCCCGCATAAAATTGAACCATAAACCAATCATTTTTTTCAATGAACACTTTGATTTACGTAGTCCCAGCCTTGGGAATTCTAGGTCTTATCATCATGGCGATCAAATCGGCATGGGTAACCAAACAAGACGCTGGTGATGCTAACATGCAAGAATTGGCAGGATACATCGCAGACGGTGCAATGGCCTTTCTTAAGGCTGAGTGGAAAATCCTTAGCTATTTTGTAGTTATTGCCGCTATTCTTTTGGCTTGGAGCGGAACTATTGAGGGGGCTAATAGCAGTCCTATCATCGCAATTGCATTTATTATCGGAGCTGTATCTTCAGCTTTCGCTGGTTATATCGGTATGCGTATCGCAACAAAAGCGAACGTTCGTACAACGCAAGCTGCACGCACAAGCTTGAAACAAGCGCTTAAAGTATCTTTCACTGGTGGATCTGTAATGGGTCTTGGTGTGGCAGGTCTTGCAGTTCTTGGTCTTGGCTCATTATTCATCGTATTCTACCAGATGTTTGTTGTAAGCAAAGGCGCTGGTGTAAACGGTGAAGAAATGGCTAAAGCGCTTGAGGTGCTCGCTGGTTTCTCACTTGGTGCTGAAAGTATTGCTCTTTTCGCTCGTGTTGGTGGCGGTATCTATACCAAAGCTGCTG
>JBIIBU010000175.1:0-4444 GCA_044239235.1 Flavobacteriales bacterium | reverse complement strand
TCTCTGAAGATCGCGTTTTGGATCAAATCCTTCACTGTATTTTCCTTCAAATTCTGTATAAAAACCTGAACTATCCTTCTCTCCTTTCACATACGCAGCAAGCTTTTCAGCTTCATTCATATCACGCACAATAATACTAGGGGCATTCTGAAAACTATGGGAAAACGTAGCACGAGTTTCTTCATGTTTATGCTTACCATGTATGATAATTGAATATCCCTTAGTACCAATCTCCGCGCTGCGCTTCCAAACCTTTTCTACAAAAGGACACGTGGTATTATATTTCTTAGTCTCCACACCTTTTGACTTGAGGAGATTTTCTATTTCGACTGTTGTTCCAAAGGCTGGAATAATCACTACATCATCAGAAGTAATGCTATCCCATTCAACAAATTGATTGCCTTCGGTATCCATAATAAACTCAATGCCGCGAGAAATCAAGTCATCATTTACAGCGGGATTATGTATCATTTGACTCAAAAGAAAAATGCGCTTTCCCGGATTTTCATCAATCGCTTTGTATGAAATTTCAATGGCATTTTCCACACCGTAACAAAACCCAAAATGCCGTGGAAGAATAAATCGTACAGGTCCAAAATCAAGCAAAGTTGGCGTGAAATCTTGCTTTCGAGGATCTCCTGCTTTGCGCCACTCCTTCACTTTTCCTATTACCGATGAACGATACTTCTCTGGGATTTCGAATTTCTTCATGTGCTAAAAAGCAAATTACTGCCGATTTTGTTCAGTCTATTTCTTGGTTGATTTACCCATCAATTCATCAAGGTATGGTTTCAACTCTTTTTTCTTATCTGCTTTAAGCAAAGCCTTCAAGTACTTTGCTTTTTTCAACTCTTCACTTTGGTTAGCCAAATAACAAATAGTTTCCAGCCCCTTCAAGTAGATTTTTTCTTGTGACTTTTCATTGGGATGATTCAATTGATAATATGCCATTGCATGGACCATTGTAAAAAGTAGTTCTTGATTTTCTTGTAAAAAAGGAAAAAACTTGACGTCAAGATTTACCGTTAGTTCCGGACTTCCTGCAATCCAAGTCATTACGTAAGCATTGATCTCACTGCGTTTTACAACTTCCAAACCATAAGGAGAAGTACAAAGCCATTTCAGGCATTTCTCCATATCATCTTTTGACGCTCTATATTCATCCGGTGTGGTCCAATTATACTCCGCAGGAATTTCAGGAGCTTTGCACACTTGCGCTCTTCCCGTCAATGCCGAGAAGAACAAACTAACTAAAACTATGTAGTATAAAGGGTTCAATTCAATTCTCTTTCTTGCTCTTTAAAAACAATTCCATATTGCTTCAACTCTTCCAAAACCGGAACGTAAATTTCAGGAATTATGGGCAATCTAACTCCAGATAGCGGCATTTTCCCATTCAAAATCATTCGAGCAGCAATTGCTATTGGCAACCCCACTGTTTTTGACATCGCTGTATAAACAGTATCATCGCCTAAAGTCACCAAACTAGAGGTCTTTTCGAAGCGCTTTCCATTTTTAGAATAAATAAAGCGATGCCACATCACAATCATATCCTTATCGCCCTCATTCAACTTCCACTTCGCTTCAATGAGCTTTTGCAAGATCAAAGCAGGACTGCCTTTTTCAATCCCGATTGGCGCATTATCAAAAATACCCAACCAAGAAAGCTTGCTCATTACCAACTCATCGAGCGACCATTTGGCTTTTACAATACTTTCGATTGAATCTCCAGAGGTCAAATCCACAAAAGAAGAGGTCAAATCTCTCCACGTCATGTTCGAAGAATTTTCAATTTCGAAAGAGTCGTCTGTAAGTCCTAGTTGTATTAAAACATTCCAAGCTTTACAAAAACCACCTCTTCGGAGAGTTCCTCTATATAGGGTTGGAATATTTTCAAGGCCATAGATTTTCTTGTATTTCAAAGAATCTCTGTTTGCATATCCATCAAAACTCCCCATTGGTTCCACAAGAATTTCAGTGATTTCGCTGAAAAGTCGGTGATAAGGGATAAATTTTAGCTCATTATTCTGTTGAAAGCGAGCAGTTCCGCCATAACCCGCCAAAACCACGTTGCGTGGATTCCAAGAAATCTTATAATTCCAAGGATTATCGTCAGACTCGGGAGCCACAAGTCCTCCTGTGAAAGATTCAAAGCTTTCGAGGACTCCCCCTTCAGACTCAATTTTGTGGATAATTTCCATCGCCGACATGTGATCGATTCCAGGGTCTACACCCATTTCATTGAGTATAATCACATTCTTGCTTTGCGCCTCTGCATCCAAATCCCACATTTCATCAGGGATATAACTCGGGGTAATCACATTTTTTGAGAATTCCAAGCAATCCTTAGCTACTTCCATGTGCATAAAAGCGGGAAGCATTGATATGACTAGATCAGCCGCTGCAATTTCAGCTCTTCTTTGAGTGGCATCAGAACCGTCAAATTGAAATGCTTCAGCTCTAGAAGAATGACCTATTTTCGCTTCCGCAAAAGCAAGGTCCATATCGCCAACTCGAATGCTCCAATCCTCATTGTCAGCATGTTCGAGCAAATATTTGATAAGGTTTGAGCTACTGCGCCCAGCACCAATGACAACAATTTTCTTCATTTTTTATAGAAAAAAGGACCTTTTGGGTTTCCAAGGGGTCAAAAATAGAACATCTTGCCCTGATTTATTTTTTTTGGCACAACCTTCGCCATTGGGCAATCAAACATTATTTTTATCCGCTAAATAAAACCCAGATGAAACGAATCTTTACACTTTTATCAATCTGCTTTGCTTTTGCTTCAACCGTTTTTGCTCAAACCTCAAATGCGGTCATCTTTGCTGAAAACGGAGAGAAGTTCACCCTTATCCTAAACGGTGAAAAACAAAATGCAACTCCTCAGGCTAATGTAAAACTTACAGGCTTAACAGGAGAATTCTACCAAGCACGCATTGATTTCGAAGATGCAACATTGCTTGACTTCACAAATAAAAACTTCGTCGTTCAAAAAGGAATGGAAGTTACCTACGTAGTTAAGGTAAGTAAAAAAGGAGAATATGTCCTTCGCTACCAATCTGAAACTGCTATTTCTGGAGCTTCTACAGCTACAACTCCTGCAAATGAACCAGAGATCAAAGACTATGTAATTGTAGAAGAAGACGTCGAAGTAGAAGACCAAAACGTTAAAACTACTACTACAGCTCCTGGCGTGAATATCACAATGGGAACCAATGTAACTGGCACCGGTGTTAGTCAAGATGTTGTTATCGAAGAAAAAACTACAACAACAACCACTACTAAACCATCAAAAACCACTACAACTACAACCACTGCTACTCCAGGTTCTGAAAAAGTAAACATCAACATGAATGTTGGTGGATTGAATATGGGTATCAATATGAATGTCGAAGGAATGGACACAGACATGGAAATCGAAGAGAGTTCTTCAACAACTGTAACAACCACTACGACCACGACTTCTAAACCCGCGCAAGCACAACCAGCTAAGCCAGCTCCAGCGCCTCGTCAAGAAGTCGTTGTAGTTGAAAAAACTACAACCGGATGTGTTAAGGCAATGGATAAAGCATCCTTCGATACTGCAAAAGCAAGTGTAGCTTCAAAAGGATTTGATGATACTCGTTTAACTGTTGCCAAGCAAATAGCAAAATCAAATTGCTTGACAACAACCCAAATCAAGGACATCATGAGTGTTTTTGGTTTTGAAGAAACAAAATTAGAATTCGCTAAGTACGCTTACGACTACTGCTACGACAAGAATCAATATTACTTGATCAATGATGCGTTTTCATTCGATAGCACAATCGACGAATTGAACACGTTCATCGAGTCTAAATAAATCTTTAATCCACCGTCTCGCCAGCATCGAAACGGTGGATTACTCTCAATTTCAAGCACTATGAAAAATTTATACTTCATTCTTTCAATTTGCATTTTCCTAGTTGCTTGCCAAGGAAGTAAACACTTTACCAAATTGGCGGCAAAGCAAGAAGCTGCTGGTTTGACAAACGAAGCAGCGAATAGCTATTATATCGCTCTTCAAAAGAAAAGAAACAATATCGATGCTCAAATCGGTATGAAAAAAACAGGGCAAATGGTCTTAAGCCAAATGCTTAGCGAATTTGCTCGCGAAAAAAGTTTTGGAACTAGCAGAACAGCTGTTTATGCTTTTCACAAAGCCCGCGACTATGGGGACAAGATCCAGGCTGTCGGAGTTAAACTTGACATAGCTGAGTTTTACCTAACTGATTATGAAAACGCGAAAAGTGCATTCCTAACTGAGCTATACGAGGAGGGAACCACCTTGCTCGAGGAAGAAAAATACCAAGAAGCAGAAAGTAAATTCGCGGAAATCAGAACCCTAGATGCCAATTACAAGGACTCAAAAGACCTTGCAGATATTGCGTATCTCGAACCTTTGTATAGTACAGCTAATAAA
>JBIIBU010000322.1:0-4494 GCA_044239235.1 Flavobacteriales bacterium | reverse complement strand
GAGTATATTCTCTTTGTATTGTCTTGGATCTTTGGTGACTACTTTCGAGAATGATTCAATTAAACTTCGCTGCTGAATAATTCTGGTTTTTTCTCTCCAACTCAATTCTTGTCCTGTTGAATCAGGTTTTAATTCTGTAGTATCGGGTTCCTCTTGCTTTAGAGAAACGCGCTCATACATGTCAAAGGAAAGGTTTCTGTATTTTTTCTCGTATTCACTTCTTTTGTCAATAGCCTGTAGCATTACCTCTTTTGCGAGGTCGCGGGTATTGGCTCTAATTTCAATAGCAACTAATTCTTTTGAATTTTCTTTGAGAATAAAGTCTTTAGTGGTTTTTTTTGAATTCGATATCTTGATGGTAGTTAGTAGTTCGAGATAACCAAGAGCAGTAATTTTAATATCATGTTTACCGTTGGAAAGCTCTAGAATGTACTTTCCATCCGCATCCGCCATTACTTTCTGATCCTCATTGATTACCTCCACTATAGCAAATGGAATACTATTGTTGGTTTCGTCGAGGACAGTGCCCGACAATACAGCGGCATCACTGAGCAAGCTCAGCAAGGTAAGACCGATTGTAAACAATAGAGAGGAAAGTCGCATAAAAGTAAAGTGTCCCCGAAGAGGACGTCCATTCAACCCCAAAGTTACAACCTATCTTGATTCCTGATTCCTGATTCCTAATTTCTGATTCCTAATTCCTAATTCCTCAAAGCTCTATTCATTCTCATTCTCATTGTGATTCTCATTCTGTTTTAGGTCCCTGAGCGTTAGTCGAAGGGCGGTCCCTGAGCCTGTCGAATGGGCTCATTCTGTTTTAGGTCACACATACTGGATTATTTTAAGTTAGGAATCCGGAATCAGAAATCCGGAATCCGGAATTCGAAATTATTTTGTGTTCATCCCTCTAGAATTGAAATTGGTTAATAACCTCGTGTACATCTCGCTCAAAATGACCTAACTTACTTGGACATAAGTAGGTTGTATACGATATTTTTGAAATGGGTGCAGTTTGTTAAGATTGGACCCCAGCTATTACATAAAGAGATGCAATTGAGACAATTTAAATTCCCAAAGCGCTTTCTCTCGACGTTAGGAAACCTAGCAATGGTAAGCCTTTTGGCTCTAACTATGTTTCCCGTTGAAGCAAAAGCAGCAAATTCATCCGGTAGTTTAGTGGCCCTACCTCCCAACTTTAATCTAGATATTCAACCCAATTCTCTTTCCAATTGCGGTGCCTTCACGGCAACCCTTACAATTGTGAATTCGGAAGTTGGGGTGGACTATCAGATTTTCAATGGCGCTGTTCCCACAGGATCAGCTGTTATTGGAACAGGAGGGAATATTTCAATAACTTCTGGTTCGATTGCAGTATCTTCAACACTTTCGATTCAGGCCACCGAGACCTTCGGTGCTGGTTTAAGTGGCTTCCTCAGCGAGACGATTCCAGTTACGATTTCAACACAACCTACCACATCTAATGCAGGACCTAACCAAGTAAACTGTGGTTTGTCAGTTGCTCTCAATGCAAATAATCCCCTCGTAGGTACAGGTGCTTGGACATTGGTGACTGGAGCAGGCACAGCTTCTTTTGCCAATGCAACCCAAAGAAATACACTCGTTACTGTTTCTGATCAAGGTTCCTATACTTTCCGATGGACAATTACAAATGGCACATGTCAAAGCACAGATGAAGCAACTATCATTTTTTATGCGCCTCCTACAACATCCAATGCTGGTTCTGATCAATTGGTTTGCGGACTTACTGCAGCTTTATCAGGGAATACGCCAACCAATGGCAATGGTGCATGGTTCTTAGTATCTGGACCGGGTGGTGCAGCTTTCGGCGATAGCACCGATCCAAATACGGAAATAAACGTTTCCATTACAGGAACATATACTATTCAATGGCTTATTTTCAACGGTGTTTGTCCCTTCTCTAGCGATCAAGTTGTTATCACTTTTACAGATGATCAACTATTGGCAGATGCGGGACCAGATGATACCGTTTGTGCACTCTCAACTATTCTCGGAGGAAATGATTCAGGAGGCCGACCTTCTCAATGGACACAAATTGGCGGACCGGCTGCAGCCACTTTTGGAGACGCTACCAATGCTTCTTCTTCAGTGATTGTTCCGATAGGTGGCGTGTATGTTTTTGAATGGAGCATTGAAAATTCTCCTTGTCCAACGTCTACAGATCAAGTGAGTATTGATTTTACGTTGACTACAGAGGTATGTGATGGTGTGGATAATGACTGTGACCTTGCGATAGATGAAGGATTTGATCTGGATGGAGATTCCTTTACACAATGCGGCGGTGATTGTGATGATAATGACAATACTGTTTATCCTGGTGCTCCTGAAATTTGTGATGGCTTAGACAATGACTGCGATCTAGCGATAGATGAAGGTGCATTGATTACCTACTATGCCGACAGCGATGGAGATACTTATGGCGATCCAACAAATACAATTCTAGCTTGCACTTCGCCTGTTGGCTATGTGAGCGACAATACCGATTGCGATGACACTGATGCAAGTATTAATATAGCAGGAACAGAGGTATGCGATGGTATCGACAACAACTGCAATGTTACAATAGATGAGGGAGTGCAAACTACTTTCTACGCAGATACCGATAACGATACATATGGCGATCCAACAAATACTATTCTCGCATGCGTTGCACCTGCTGGCTATGTAAGCGACAATACCGATTGTGATGATACTGATGCAAGCATAAATATAGCAGGAACAGAGGTATGCGATGGCGTCGACAACAACTGTAATACTACCATCGACGAAGGCGTTCAAAATACATACTATGCAGATACCGACAACGATACTTATGGTGATGCGGGTGCTACTATTCTCGCATGCTCAGCTCCAGTTGGCTATGTGAGTGATAACACAGATTGCGATGATACAGATGCTTCAATCAATCCTGCTGCAACGGAAGTATGCGATGGCGTTGACAACGATTGTGACGTTCTTATTGATGAAACAGGAAATATCACATTCTATGCAGATACAGATAATGATACGTATGGCGATGCAGCAAATACAATACTCGCATGCGATGCACCTGATGGTTATGTAAGCGACAATACCGATTGTGATGATACAGATGCAGCTGTTAATCCTGGTGTGGCTGAAGTCTGTGATGGCGCAGACAACAATTGTAATACCTTAATTGACGAGGGCGTTCAAACTACTTTCTATGCTGATACCGATAATGATACTTATGGTGATGCGGGCACTACTATTCTCGCATGCGTTGCACCTGCTGGCTATGTAAGCGGCAATACCGATTGTGATGATACTGATGCTTCAATCAATCCTGCTGCAACGGAAGTATGCGATGGCGTTGACAATGATTGTGACATTCTAATTGATGAAACAGGAAATATCACATTCTATGCAGATACAGATAATGATACGTATGGCGATGCAGCAAATACAATCCTTGCTTGCACTGCACCTGTCGGTTATGTAAGCGACAATACCGATTGTGATGACACAGATGCCTCATTAAATCCAGGTGTGGCTGAAGTTTGTGATGGTGCAGATAATAACTGTAATACCTTAATTGACGAGGGTGTTCAAACTACTTTCTATGCTGATACCGATAATGATACTTATGGCGATGCTGCCAATACTGTTCTCGCATGCACAGCGCCTATTGGTTATGTAAGCGACAATACCGATTGCGATGATACAAATGCAGCATTAAATCCAGGTGTGGCTGAAGTTTGCGATGGAATTGACAACAACTGCAACGTTACAATAGATGAAGGTGTTCAAACTACGTTCTATGCCGATTTGGATAATGACACTTACGGTGATCCTTTGAATACCATTCTGTCATGCACTCAACCAGTTGGTTATGTTACAGACAATACCGATTGTGATGATACTGATGCGAGCATTAATATAGTAGGAACAGAAGTATGCGATGGCATCGACAACAACTGTAATGCTACCATCGATGAAGGTGTTCAAAACACATATTATGCAGATACAGACAACGATACCTATGGTGATGCAGGTAATACCATTCTTGCTTGCTCGGTTCCATTGGGCTATGTGAGCGACAATACCGATTGCGATGATACTGATGCTTCAATCAATCCTGCGGGAACAGAAGTATGCGATGGCGTTGACAATGATTGTGACATTCTAATTGATGAAACAGGAAATATCACATTCTATGCAGATACAGATAATGATACGTATGGCGATGCAGCAAATACAATCCTTGCTTGCACTGCACCTGTCGGTTATGTAGGCGACAATACTGATTGTGATGATTCAGATGCAGCTGTTAATCCAGGTGTGGCTGAAGTTTGTGATGGTGCAGATAACAACTGTAATACCTTAATTGACGAGGGTGTTCAAACTACTTTCTATGCTGATACCGATAATGATACTTATGGCGATGCTGCCAATACTGTTCTCGCATGCACAGCGCCTATTGGTTATGTAAGCGAC
>JBIIBU010000013.1:0-17200 GCA_044239235.1 Flavobacteriales bacterium | reverse complement strand
ACGACTATGGTGACTCTTTCGGAGTTGGGTGTTATGGTGTATGATAAGTCCGAGTTTAGTCAAGAGGACGCGCATCCGAGAGAAATAAACGATGTTTCGGGAGCTGGTGATACAGTGATTAGTGTTGCTGCATTGGCGCTTGCAGCTGGTGTGGATGCTCAGGATTATTCTAAGCTTGCCAACCTTGCAGGTGGCTTGGTTTGTGAAAAAGTAGGTGTAGTGCCAGTAGATAAAAATCGACTTCTCGAAGAAGCTATTAAAAATTTGGGTGAATAAGTTTTAGTCATTCTGCGGAGTGATTTCCGCTCCCAATCCTAATCTATGTAGGTTCATTAGCATACCTAGATGAACAATTTTTGGTTTTAACTCTTTTGGTAGTTATGGAAAACACAGTAAAACCCTATAACGAGGGTGGAAAGAAAGAAGAAGTGGAAAAGATGTTCGACAACATCGCCCATAGCTACGATTTTCTTAATCACTTTTTTTCTTTAGGAATTGATATTCTATGGAGAAAAAAGGCGATTCGTATTTTGAAAAAAGAAAATCCTAAAAGAGTACTCGATGTAGCAACTGGTACTGCTGATTTCGCCATGGAAGCAATGCGAATGAATTTAGGTGCTTCTGAAATCATTGGTGTAGATATTAGTGAAGGAATGCTGGAAGTTGGACGAAAAAAAGTGAAGGACAAGGGGTATGATAAGGTGATTACATTGAAAAGAGGAGATTCTGAAAATCTTCCGTTCGAGGAGAATTATTTTGATGGATTTACTGTTGCTTTCGGAGTTAGAAATTTTGAGGATCTGGAGAAGGGTTTGGCTGATATGAATAGAGTCTTAAAACCCGGAGCTCTTGGGATTGTGTTGGAGTTCTCGAAACCTAAAAAATTTCCTGTTAAACAAGGATTTAACCTTTACTTCAAATACATCATGCCGACTCTGGGTAAATTGGTCTCCAAAGACAAGCGAGCATATACCTATTTGCCAGAGTCAGTTCAATCTTTTCCTGATGGGGAGGACTTTATAAATGTCATGAAAAAAGTAGGTTATGTAGATACACGTTGTATTCCTGTTTCAGGAGGTATTGCGAGTATTTATTTGGGCCGAAAAAAATAGAATGAAGAGAGAAGTATATCCGTCAATTTTAAAAGGAACGGTTAAAGCACCCGGAAGCAAAAGTATTGCGCAACGATTGGCGGCTGCAGCTCTTTTGTCAGGCGGAGAAACAATTATTAGAGACTATCCTAATAGCGCTGATTGTCTTGCGGCGTTAGAAGTTATTCAATCACTTGGTGCTGTTGTAGAGAAGTCAGGGAACGATGTTTTCATTAAAGGCGGATTTCCCAATAATGCGGATAGTAAAATTAAAAATCCGAAAGGCGATATTTTCTGTGGTGAGAGTGGTTTGTCCTCGCGCCTCTTTACGCCTCTAGCTGCGCTTTATGATGCACGTATTGCCGTAAACGGAAGCGGAAGTCTACTCAGTAGACCATTTACAGAGTTTGATAAAGTAATTCCTGCTCTTGGTGCTGAGTGCACTACAAATAATGGTCTTCTGCCTATTTTAGTAAAAGGCCCTTTGAAAGGCGGTAAGGCAAAATTAGATGGAGCGTTATCCTCTCAATTTCTGACGGGTTTGCTGATGTCATTGCCTTTAGCTGAAAACGACACCGTATTGGAAGTCTCTAATTTAACTTCAAAGCCCTATGTGCTCATGACTATTGAGGTCATGAAACTTTTTGGGGTGGAGGTAAAGCATTCTAACTACGAGCGTTTTGAAATTAAGGCGAATCAAAAATACAAATCTCAAGAGGTGACAGTTCCTGGAGATTGGAGTGGCGCTGCTTTTCTCCTGGTTGCTGGAGCATTGTGCAGTGGAGAAGAAGGGATCGTTATCTCAAACCTTGACAGGAATATCACACAAGCTGATAACAGAATATTAGAAGCTCTGACTCTTGCAGGAGTTTCATTTGTAATTCACAAAGATGAAGTGCAGGTTTTTGAAAGTGATATTAAAGCTTTTGAATTCGATGCAACAGAATGTCCTGATTTGGTTCCCCCTCTTGTTGCGCTGGCCGCCTTTGCAGATGGTGTCTCTAGTATTCGTGGAGCAAAGAGATTGATTCATAAAGAAAGTAATAGAGCCAAGGCCTTGCAAGAGGAATTTACCAAAGCCAATGTGCGCGTTGTCCTTCGAGATGATGAGTTGAAGGTATATCCGTCCCCAATTAGAAAAGCTATTTTAAATTCGCACAATGACCATAGGATAGCCATGGCAGCGAGTTTGCTGGGATTGGCTGGTGACAAGACTATTGTTGCGGGAGCAGAATGTGTAGCAAAATCTTTTCCTGATTATTTTGATAAACTAAAAGAACTTGGCGCGACTATCACCACAAGGTAGTTATCCGAAGTATTCTATATTCGCAATATGAAATTTTCTGCTGAACAAATAGCCGCGATGCTTGGAGGTAGCGTGGAGGGTGATGCGCAAGTATCTGTAAACAGTCTTTCGAAGATAGAAGAGGGTAGACAGGGAACTCTCACTTTTTTAGCCAATCCTAAGTATGCTTCATTTATATATGAAACACAGGCTTCAATCGCTATTGTCTCAAAAGATTTCGTTGCAGAAAAAGAACTTCCTTCAACGTTGACATTAATCAAGGTGGAAGATGCTTATGGCAGTTTTGCTAAGCTTCTCGAAGCGTACAATGGACTTCGTAAAGCAAAACCAGGTATTCATGCTTCTGCTGTTATTGCTGAAACGGCTACAATTGGAGAGCATGTGCATATAGGCCCATATGTTGTTATCAGTGATTATGCAACTATAGGAAACAACGCAGTCCTTCATGCGCATTGCTTTATTGGCGAGGCTGTTTCTATTGGTGAGTCTACCGTGCTTAATGCAGGAGTCAAGATTTATGCTGATTGTAAAATTGGTAATGACTGTACCCTTCATGCAGGTGTTGTAATTGGCGGAGATGGATTTGGCTTTGCCCCAAATTCGGAAAACAATTATGCGAAAGTTCCTCAAATAGGTAATGTTATTCTCGAAGATCATGTTGAAGTGGGCTCTAACTCTACAATTGATAGGGCAACACTTGGTTCCACAATCATTCGCAAAGGCGTTAAGCTTGACAACCTAATTCAAATTGCCCATAATGTAGAAATAGGCGAAAACACTGTTATCGCGGCTCAGACAGGTGTGGCGGGATCTACGAAAATTGGTAAGAATTGCATGATTGGTGGTCAAGTAGGAATAGTTGGTCATATCAATATTGTGGATGGAACTAAGATTGCCGCTCAAAGCGGTATTGCTAGTGAAATTAAAGATGCGGATTCAATTTTGCAAGGGTCGCCTGCTTTTCCGATAATGGATTTCAAGAAGAGTTATATTGGTTTTAGAAAGCTCCCAGAACTAATGCGGAGATTAGAGAACCTAGAAAAGAATCAAGATCAGTAATACAATTTGAAGTCTTCTTTGGTCATTCTCTTTTGTAGAAAGAGCAATCCAAAATGATAGTAATCTATAGAAATTGAAAAGCGTTTGTCTGCTTTCAGCTCTTCCCATGCTTTGGTCATATCTTTGGACCAGTAGATATCATCAAGTATGATAATCGATTGGTCATTAGATCTTTCTAGAATCCACTCTACGTAGCGCTTCGTGGCGTCGTACCTGTGATTACCATCAATATAGGCGAGGTCAATTGTTTCTAATTCTTTGAGCAAATCAGGCAGTACATGGTCAAAGTTTCCGACTAGTAATTTGATGTTTTGTAATTCTCTCGAGTGAAATGTTTCGTTTGCTCTTTCAGCGATTTTTGATGACCCCTCGATGGTGTAAACGATAGATTTCTTATTTGCCTCAGCCAGATAGCAAGTTGTAAGACCAAGGCTAGTTCCGAGTTCAAGTATCGTCTTCGGTTTGAAATGCTCTACTATTTTAAAAAGTGCTTGTGCTTGATTCGCGGGAGCCAATGCTTGTTTCGCAATGGATGAAACGGTGCGTTTTGGGCAGTTACTCTTACGCGAGCCAGCCCCAAAATCTTCAACGATTACCTCAGAATGGTCTAATAGCAAAGCTTTTCGGATTTGCTCTAGATGCATAAAACAGTTGAAGTTTTTATTCCTGTTTAGAACTCGTGTATTCAAGTCATAAACAAATGGAGAATGCAAACCATGTCGGTTAATCGCTTGGAGTTTGTGTTTTACATAATGGAATAATTCGTGTGCCACATTCATTGCTGCAAATATGCATCGAGACGAATAAAATTGGCTATTAACGTTTCATTTGATGAAATGGCATCATGTTTGGCTATTTTTGGCGCAACAAATTTCAAAACAGATATGAAAAGAATCATTCTAATGGCACTTATTGCTGCCCCAATTTGGGCAGGTGCTCAAACAACGAAACCAGCTGAAAAGGTAGTAGGAAAGCAAGAAACTAAAGATCTAAACCCTCCTGGCAGCACTGCAGCAAGTAAAAGCACTGTAACTAGCCCTGAAAGCATTTTTGCTGAGCTTATCGTAAGTGAAAATCAAATGGGAGGAATCGTGATTCGTGTTGATTTCGGAAGAGATGTTCTAGCAGGAATTGAAGACAAAGAATTGATGATTAAGATTAAAGAGGCGCGTGAAGTTCAATTTGTGGCTGTTCCAGATGCATTGACTTATATGAATAGCATGGGCTTTAAATTTGTGACATCTTACACTACAACGTCAAAAACAACCGAAACTCATATGGTTTTGGAGAAGCGCATGGCACGTAAGGGTGATAATGGCAAAGGTGGTCAGTCAGGTGCTGAACGTCCTGAGCGTCCAGAAGGTGCTAAGCCAAGCACAGGCGCAGGTGATAAGAAGCCTGCTCCAAGTCCAGTTAAATCTGAAGGAAAGAAATAATAATCTATGGGAGATTAGAGGAAGCGCGGCCAACGGCCGCGCTTTTTTTGTCAGATTTGTTTCTAAATCTCACCATGAACTCTGTCAAGGAATGCGGATTGTTCAATGAAATGCTGACATTCTTTCCGCCTTGTCATACTTTTTCGAGGTGGCATATTGATTGACATTCGGCCGTCGTTGTTAAAATCGAAAAAACAAAACAATGAGTAAGATAATCGGTATTGACTTGGGTACAACCAACAGCTGCGTGGCAGTGATGGAAGGTAATGAGCCCGTTGTAATCGCCAACAGCGAAGGAAAAAGAACAACCCCTTCTGTTGTGGCTTTCGTAGAAGGTGGTGAGAGAAAAGTTGGGGATCCTGCAAAACGTCAGGCTATCACAAACCCAACTAAGACGATTTATTCGATCAAACGCTTCATGGGTTCAAGCTACGAGGAGTGCGCTAAAGAAGCCAATCGCGTTCCTTATTCTGTAGTGAAAGGTGATAATAATACACCTCGTGTTAAAATAGATGACCGTGTTTATACTCCGCAGGAAATATCTGCTATGGTTCTTCAAAAAATGAAGAAAACAGCGGAAGATTATCTTGGATATGAAGTAACAGAAGCGGTTATCACTGTACCTGCTTATTTCAATGATGCTCAGCGTCAGGCTACGAAGGAAGCTGGAGAAATCGCAGGTCTTAAAGTAAAACGTATTATCAACGAGCCAACAGCAGCTGCTTTGGCTTATGGATTAGATAAGAAAGCTCAAGATATGAAAATCGCAGTTTTCGACTGCGGTGGTGGAACACATGACGTATCTGTCCTAGAGTTGGGCGATGGTGTATTTGAAGTGCTTTCTACTGATGGTGACACTCACCTTGGTGGAGATGACTTCGACCAAGTAATCATCGATTGGTTGGTTCAAGAATTCAAAAACGAGAACGGCAATATCGATCTTACAAAAGATCCTATGGCTCTTCAACGTTTGAAAGAAGCTGCTGAAAAAGCGAAGATTGAATTGTCGAGCACTTCAGCAACAGAGATCAATTTGCCATACATCATGCCAGTGGATGGTATTCCAAAACACTTGGTTCGCAACTTCACTCGTGCGAAATTTGAACAGTTGGCGGATAGCCTTATTCAAAGAACAATCGCTCCTTGTGAATCTGCTTTGAAAAAAGCTGGTCTTACAGTGAAAGACATTCAAGAAATTATTCTTGTAGGTGGATCAACTCGTATCCCTGCGGTTCAAGAAGCGGTAAAGAAATACTTCGGTAAAGAACCTAGCAAGGGTGTAAATCCTGATGAAGTTGTAGCGATCGGAGCTTCAATTCAAGGTGGTGTATTGACAGGTGAAGTGAAAGATGTATTGTTGCTTGATGTAACTCCACTTTCACTTGGTATCGAAACGCTAGGTGGTGTATTCACCAAATTGATTGACGCCAACACGACAATCCCAACACAGAAATCAGAGGTTTTCTCCACAGCTAGCGATAATCAACCAAGTGTTGAGATTCACGTTGTTCAAGGTGAAAGAGCTATGGCTAAGGATAACAGAACAATTGGACGTTTCCACTTATCTGACTTACCTCCAGCTCCAAGAGGCGTTCCTCAAATCGAGGTAATCTTCGATATCGATGCTAATGGTATCATCAACGTAAGTGCTAAAGATAAGGCTACTGGAAAACTTCAGTCAGTGAGAATCGAGGCGTCGAGCGGTCTTTCTAAAGAAGATATTGAGAAAATGAAGCGCGAAGCTGAAGCAAATGCGGATTCAGATGCAAAAGCACGCGAATCTGCCGATGTAGTAAATCAAGCTGATACTTTGATCTTCCAAACGGAGAAGAACTTGAAAGAGTTCGGAGAGAAACTTCCTGCAGATAAGAAAACAGAAATCGAAGCTGCATTAGAAGATTTGAAAAAATCTCATGCTGAGAAAGATTTGGAAAAAATCAAGTCTAGCATGGAGCATCTTAATGCGGTATTCTCAGCTGCTAGCCAAGATATGTACAATGCTGCCAATGCAGGTGGAGCTGATACTTCTCAAGCAGGTGGAGCAGGTCAAGGTTCTGCAGATTCAGAAGTTACAGATGTAGATTTTGAAGAAGTAAAAGACGAAAAGAAGTAATATTCAAACTTTTTAGAAGCTAAAAAGTCCCGCTCATTCCCTTTTTGGGGTTCTGAGCGGGATTTTTTGTGTTTTATAAATTATCAAAATGAAACTTTGCGATAATGAACTTTCCAAATCTCCCCGTTTGGATATGCCTTTGAATCAGTCTGCATTTTATGAAATGGTTGTCAAGACCATAGGTTAGTTGGTATTTTATCCTAAATTTGAGAACATTACTTAATAAACCTTATACATGCTTAAAGAATTTAAAGAGTTCGCAATGCGAGGAAATGTTATCGATCTCGCAGTCGGTGTTGTAATCGGCGGTGCTTTCGGAAAAATAATTTCTTCATTGGTAGAAGACATCATTACTCCTTTAATATTGAAACCAGCACTTGATGCTGCGCATTTAACAAATCTGCAGGATCTTACTCTGTTTGGATCTGTGAAATATGGAACTTTCCTTTCAGAGGTAATTAACTTCATCATCGTCGCTTTTGCTCTTTTCCTGGCGATTAAAGCAATCAACAAGATGAAAAAGAAACAAGAAGAAGCGCCTGCGGCACCTGCAGCGCCTTCAAACCAAGAGGTACTGCTCTCTGAAATTAGAGATCTTTTGAAGAAATAAACCTTCTTATATACTTCAGTAAACACCTCGCCCTCAAGCGGGGTGTTTTTTTTGAAAATATCAAAACTTATTCTATGCTAATGTTGTTTCAGCTATGTTTGACAACACAAGGAGATTATGAATAAGTCGAAAGCGCTAATAGTATTATCAATCGTAGTGGTCGCTACATTGATTTCGGGATTTCTAATTTCCAGATTGCGCTTTGATTATGATTTTGAAGCTTTCTTTCCGCATGAAGATCCTGAAACGGAATTTTATTTAGAATTCAGAAAGAATTTTGAAACCGACAATGATTTCTTTATAGTAGCGATCGATAATAATGAAGGTGTTTTTCAGAAAGAGTTTTTAAAGAAAGTAGACAGTCTTACTTCTTTATTGGGCAATGTTGAATACCTCGTTGAAGTCAATTCACCAACTCGTCTGACAGAATACACTCGTGATCCATTTATGGGGACTGTGTTTTCGAGACCAATGCTACGTTGGGATGAACCAGAGAATTATGCGATAGATTCAGCTTCAGTTTTTCAAAAGCCGGGAATGGTGGGCGTTTTCTACAGCAATGATGGGAAAAGCCTGGCGATAAACATGAAGCACGAGCAGAAGCTTAGTAAGGATAAATGTGATAAACTTTCATTAGATATAGAGGCGCTTGTTAATTCCTTTGGTTTTGATAAAGCACATGTTATCGGTCGAGCATTAGGTCAGCGTGTCTATGTGGAAATGATGATTAAGGAGTTGACTTTATTCGTTAGCTTAAGCTTAGTCATCACCATTCTATTCTTGTTCATTGCATTCCGCTCGGGATGGGGAATTATTATCCCGACTCTTGTTGTTCTTATTTCGATTATTTGGACACTGGGCATTATGAATTTGGTAGGCAAGAACATCGATATCATGCTAACCATTTTGCCAACTATAATTTTTGTAGTCGGGATGAGTGATAGCGTTCACGTGCTCACAAAGTATTTACAAGAATTAAGAAATGGAAGGGAGAAACATGAGGCGATTCGATATGCTTTTAAAAGCATTCGTCTTGCGACATTCCTCACGGCGCTCACTACTTCTATTGGCTTTCTAACACTTGTGCTTTCTGATATAAAGCCAGTTTCTGATTTTGGTGTTTATACGTCGTTGGGTGTTATGCTGGCTTATGGCTTGACGTTCACAATGCTTCCTGCGATCTTATTTTTGGCCACGCCAAAACGCATGATTCAATACAGCGAGAATGAAGATTTTTGGACGTTAAAACTTCATCGTGCCTTTGCTTGGGTTTTGAGAAAAAGAAAAGCAGTATTTATTGGTGGTCTTGTTTCTGTTGCAATCGGGCTATTTGGTATTTCATTGCTTGACGTCGACAATGTGATGCTGGAAGATCTTCGTGATGATCATTTTTTAAAGCAAGAGTTCAGATACATGGAGGAGAAATTCTCAGGTGTGCGTCCTTTTGAAATGGCCATTCAGTTGGATGAAAAAACGATGCCCTTTGATCGTGATTTTTTAGTGAAATTAGATTCCGTAGAAAACTATCTCGAAAAGGAATATCGTGTAGGTAATATAATGTCTATTGCTCGACTTATAAAGTCAATTAATAAAGAGCTCAATGGTGGTTCAGAGGAATATTTCATAATTCCAGAGCAAAATGAAATTAATCAAATCAAGAAAATGCTTCGAAGAGAAGAAGCAAAACGAATTGCTGATTTATTCATTAATCAGGAGAATAAAGTACTTCGAGTTAGCGGAAAAGTAGGCGATATAGGACGCTTGCATTACGAAGAGGAAAATCGAAAGCTTGATTCATACATCGCCGAGAACAAACTGAGTAATCATTTCACTTATCGTGTCACAGGAACTGCACATTTGATTGATGTCAATAATCGGAAATTGGTCGACAATATGGTGCTTGATCTTTTCCTTTCAGTCGTTGTGATTGGCATTATCATGGCCTTTATTTATAAGTCATGGCGAATGTTTTTCCTTACTATTATCCCTAATATTATTCCTTTGGTTTTAGTTGGAGGAATAATGGGGTATTTGGGAATCCCAATTAAAATTTCGACCTCAATTGTGTTTAATATCGCTTTTGGTATTGCGGTAGATGATACCATTCACTTCTTAGCTCGAGTGAAGACATTATTAAGTGAGGGACTGAGTTTGCGTTACGCCGTAAAACGAACTTTCCTCACAACCGGTAAGGCCATGATTGTTACCACACTGATTTTGTGCGGTGGTTTTATGACTTTGATTTTTTCAAACTTCTTAGGAACGTTCTATATCGGATTACTTATTACACTCACATTGATTATTGGTGTAATCACAGAACTTTTATTCGCACCATTGGTGGTGTTATTCTTTTTTAAAAAGAAAGAGGAATTAAGTGTAACCAAATGAACCCAAATGGAAACAAGAGCACCCAAATGAATTTAAGTGTAACCAAATGAACTCAAATGGAAACAAGAGCACCCAAATGAATTTAAGTGTACCCAAATGAACTCAAATGGAAACTAATGCACCCAAATGAACTTAAGTGTACCCAAATGGAAACAAGTGGAAACGAGAGCACCCAAATGAATTTAAGTGTAACCAAATGAACTCAAATGGAAACAAGAGCACCCAAATGAACTTAAGTTTACCCAAATGGAAACAAGTGGAAACGAGTGCACACAAATGGAAGAACTAATTGACTTTTAATTTGTGTTCACTTGTGTTCACTCGTATGCATTTGTGTTCACTTTATTTACTTGTGTTCACTCGTATGCATTTGCGTTCACTTTATTTACTTGTGTTCATTTGTGTTCACTGTCTCACTGCCACACTATTTTAGCTTCACTTTACAACCGTCTTCTTCGCAGGGATACCGTTTTTAGATGAGTATATCGAAACGATGTAAACGCCATTGGATAGTGCGCTTGTATTGATATCCGTATTTGATGTGAATGACTTGTGGCTTTCATAGACTAGCCTTCCCATCGAATCATGTATTGTCAAATATCTGGCAGTGATTGCGCCTGCGAGAGTGATATTCAAATTATTGTCAAATGGGTTTGGATAAATAGAAACTTGTGATTCCTTAATTTCTGGAATACCGACTACACATTCTCCGGGTGTAAATGAAGTAACACCGCTAAAATAGGTGGCATAGCAATCATTGCTATAGGTTATGTTATCGCAACCGCAAACAGGATCGTAGACCGCTAAGCAAAATACATTAAGGTCAATCAGGCTTTCATCAATACAATTGTCAATGATAACGTCGTCGATGCATTGGTTGTTACAAGCATATTCAGCGGCGAAAAAGTAGCCTGTGTAATCAGTTCCGTTTTGGTCGACACTGCCGCAACCTGAAAATGCTTGACATCCATTTTCTGTCATAGCATATCCTAAAAACATATCGCACATACCAAAGTCACTGTTAGAGGGAAGTGTAAGGCAATCATTAAAGTCTTGACAAGCCATGCAAGAAGGCATATCTGTAAAAAAATATCCAGCGTAGTCGACATCATTATCTGCGGTTGTGCTGCAGCCAGAAACGTAGACGCAACCAGAAGACCTAATGCCTATCCCTAAAGCCATGGCACATGCACCAAAGTCAACACTATCTGGAATCACTAAACATTCTGTGTTTTGTGCTTTCATTCCTATCGTTTGGACAAGGATGAAGAATGCAAGTATTATTTTTTTCATGGTATAAGCGTTTTTAATTAGATGCATTTTTTACGTTGGAAGTTGCTTGAAAGTGGGGAAATGGGGAAATGGGGAAATGGGGAAATGGGAGAATGGGGAAATGGGGAAATGGGGAAATGGCTAAATGGGGAAATGGGGAAATGGGGAAATGGGAGAATGGGGAAATGGGTAAATGGGTAAAAGAGGTGTTGGGGGAAATAAAAAATAATAAATAAGAAATCAAAAATTGTCTGTGAAATCCGAAATTGTTAACGCTATGTATTTCAATTATTAATTTTCATATCTTAGCTATACCTTGTTAAGATTACTAGCCATATTACCGATGATATTTTTATCGATTGGAGCTTTTGCTCAAATTGATAAAGTAGGTCTTCCTATGACATGGTCAACCACCGAGACTACAACATCAGTGAATAATTGGAAGGATTTACCTTCCATTGATCTCCTAGCTCTTCAGGTACAAGACGAGCTTGATCAAACAAATAAGGCAATCCCTTTCCGCTTTGCATATGCCACCGAAGTGAATTTCAATACGGTTAATTCAGGAAGATGGACGAATCTGGATAATGGTGATCGGGTTTGGGTTTTAGGAATGAGATCCGAGATTGCACTTTCACTCAATATTACATTCAGTGAATTCATGATTCCAGATGGCGGCAAAGTTTATATCTACAACAATGCTCGTACTGACTTCATCGGCCCCCTTACAGACAGAAACAATTCGAACGGAGCTTCTATGACAACTCTTCCTGTTTCGGGTAATGAGATTGTGATTGAATACTACGAACCATATGCTTTTCGTGGAGATGGTGTGTTAGAAATAAGTTCTGTTTCTCAAGCATATAAATCTCTAGAGTCGGCATCTAATTCAGCTACTAGCTGTATCTATTCCTTGCCGGAAAATCAAAGTGATAAAACGTTAAGCGATATCAGTTCTTCGGTTTTGCTTATGCTTGTGGACAATGGACAACGTGTTGCAACTGGAACACTTGTGAATAATACTCAGAACGACGGTACCCCATATTTTATCACTTCATCTGCCTCATTGATGGGTGATCCGAATTCGTGGGTTTTTGTATTTGGATTGAATAATGAAAATTGTTCTTCAAATTCGCCAGCGCAAAGTGATGTTGCCTGTTGGGATAAAGCCTTGACTGGCGCTGAAATTTTAGCTCAAGACGCACCTTCTGGTATGGCATTGCTTCAAATATCCAATCAGCCAAAAACATCTTGGGGAGTTTATTATGCGGGATGGAGTGGGCAACCAACTTCGACCGACCATTTCGCATGTATTCAACAAGCTTTCGGAATCAATCAATCCATGGCATTGTATAGTGGAATGTTGCAAGCATCGGATTGGAATGGTTTACAAGCTGCTGAAATAAGCGCATGGTCACAAGGAAATACTTTTGTTGGAAGTGTTGGTAGTCCAATGTTTAATGATTCAGGATTATTTTGCGGCGTGCTTGTAGGAGGAAATTCTGCTTGCGATAATGATGGTAGCGACTATGTAGCTTTATTGAGTTCTGCTTGGAATACCTTCAAACCATTTCTAAATTCAACAGGTGGTGGAAAAAACAATGCAGAAGGTTTTTATCCTATTTTCATTGATGAGGAAACAAATGAAGCTTCTTCGAATCCATTCTTTGTTTTCCCAAATCCAGCTAAGGATTTTATATATATTCAAAATGAATCAGAATCTGCTGTTCTTAAAGTAGAATTTATTGATTCATCTGGACGTCTCACAGAAATTGAACGTCCTTCTCTACCTATGATTGACGTGATTGATCTTCCTGCTGGAATCTATCAACTGAGAATCATCACAACCTCCGGTACAGAGACCTCGCGTGTTGTGAAGCTGTAAGCCGTAAGTTGTAGGTTATAGGTGATAAGTAGTAGGTAGTAAGTGGAAATGCTTTTTTACATCAAAAGTCAACCATAACAATCATCCATCAACCATCATCCATTCTTCGCGTTGACCATTAGGGTGCCGGCTACGGTGCTGAGAATGGTGGATAGGGTGACACCAAATACAGGTATAGCGAAAAGTATTGCGTAGAATGTTCCGTTGCCGATAGCTAATCCTTTATTTGAACGCATAAAATTGATGCTCTGACGAAAAGTGTATCTTCTATTTTCTAAAGTATAATCTATTGCAGCGAAGCCGAAGAAATACGCGCTTACAAGGAAAGATGCAATCGCGCTTAAAGGTGAGATAAGTATGTCTAAAGGAGCGAAAATAAAGGCGATTGCAACGTTTATGATGAAAAGAGCGATGTTGAGTCCTAGTTCCAAAAAGAAGTTGCGCATGCTCAGCGCAGAGCCTCTAATGATGTCTTTAAAAAGTTCTTCAACAGAGAAGGTAGACTTTTTACCAGTTATAATTTCATCGGTCTTTGAACTTAAGGCCGACATTACGGGTGACATCAAAATCAAAGTCGCATATTTAGAAGTTTTGTAGAAAATAATTAGCCCAGCTAACCAACCAAAAATGGTTATGAGATAGTGAACCAATTTTGGAAAGAAATTATCTCTAGATGGAGCATTGACTTCATTTTCTAATCCAAATAAGGCAAGTAATTCGGCATTCAACCAATCTACAAGAGTATCAATTAGAAATAAGGATGAGAAATAAAGAATCGCTGTAATGATGAGGGGAAAGAGAAAGTAGTATCCGAGTTTATTTTGAAAAATAAACACCCAAGCTTTCCGCCAATACGGCATTGCAAATTTGAACTGATCGAAATTCGTCATGAAGTAAAGATGAAAAAAAAAGCTTGTTCGTGAGAACAAGCTTTCTTATTATTTCATAAAATCAGTTTTGACTAGTCATCATCACCGTCGTCGTCACCATCGTCATTGTTGGTGTCGTTGTTGTCATCTTCATCATCATCGTCGTTCGAATCTGAATCCGAATCGCCTTTGAAATTATCGAAGTCACCAACGGGCAATCCATCATTATCGCTTCCTTCTTGATTATCCACTTCCATGTTTTTATCAATCTTGAAAAGATAGATAGTGTCATCGGTGCGAATTTCTAGCGCTTTGATGAATTGTCCTTTAGGAGTAACGAACGATATCAGGTTATCGTTTTCAAATCCGTTAGGATAATGTTCATTGATTAGGTCTATATGTTCTTGACCTAATGTTTTGTAATCTTTAATAATACGCTTCAGTGCCATGTTCAGGGTATTAGTGATTTAGCAACCATGCAAATATGAGAGGTGCTACAATAGTAGCATCACTTTCGATTATAAATTTCGGTGTAGTAATGTCAAGTTTGCCCCAAGTGATTTTTTCGTTTGGAACAGCGCCGCTGTAGCTACCGTAGCTGGTAGTTGAGTCGGAGATTTGACAGAAGTAGCCCCAGAAAGGCACATCGTGCATTTCCATATCTTGATAAAGCATTGGAACCACACAGATTGGGAAGTCACCAGCTATACCGCCACCGATTTGGAAGAAGCCTACGCCTTTTCCAGCAGAGTTGTCTGTATACCATTTTGCTAACCAAGTCATATATTCGATTCCGCTCTTCATTGTTGAAGGCTTTAGATCTTCTTTTATGCAATAACTGGCAAAAATGTTACCCATTGTTGAATCTTCCCATCCTGGGCAGATGATTGGAAGGTTTCTTTCTGCCGCAGCAATCATCCATGAATTCTTAGGGTCAATTTGATAGTACTGCTCTAGCACGCCACTAAGAATCATTTTGTACATATACTCATGAGGCAAGTATCGCTCGCCTTTGTTGTCAGCATCTTTCCAAAGCTCATAAATATGCTTTTGAAGTCTGCGGAAAGCTTCTTCTTCTGGAATGCAGGTATCGGTAACACGGTTCCATCCTTTTTCAAGTAGATCCCATTCTTCTTGAGGTGTAAGGTCGCGATAATTTGGAACACGCTTGTAGTGGTCGTGTGCTACAAGGTTCATCAAATCTTCTTCAAGGTTGGCGCCCGTGCAAGAAATGATATCCACTTTACCTTGACGAATCATCTCTGCTAAAGAAATGCCCAGCTCTGCTGTAGACATTGCTCCGGCAAGTGTGATCATCATTTTGCCACCTTCTGCAAGGTGAGCCTCGTACCCCTTAGCAGCATCCACCATTGCGGCAGAGTTGAAATGGAGGTAATTGGTCTCCATGAATTCACGAATTGAAGCGTATTTGCCCATTATCTAATGTGTTGTTTTATTGCCGACCAAAGTGTGGTCATAATTCAAGCGGCAAATATGAAAAAATCATCGCGCCTTTTTGTTGTATTCGAAAGTTTTCTTGAAATTTTTTTTAGAAGCGGATTGCTTCGTCCTGCAAGACTTTCACCAATCGACGGATAAAGAATCGTCGAATTTTTTTATCAACCTCCTTATTCAACGGCTCATTTAGGATGTATTGGAACTTCAATTGCAAGACATCTTTCTTCACAGAAACAGTTTTCAACTGGCATGTTCCAGGTTGAATTTCATGAATATGTGGCGCTAAGATTTCGATAAGTCGGCGCTCCAATCCCTCAATGTCGGAAATAATCAGTGGGTCAACCTCAAATTCTATACTTGTTCTTTTGAGTTCTCTGCGGGTATAGTTGATGATTTCACTTGAAAAGACTTTGTTGTTCGGAATGTAAATGATGTCATCATCATCATTTAGAAGGTGCACATTCGTCAACGTGATATCTAGAATCTTTCCTTTGTTGCCATCAATAGAAACCTGATCGCCTATGGTGACCACCTTTGCAAAAGTTAAATACATTCCATTGATGAGATTTGAAATGTAATCTTTCGTCATCAATACAACAGCCGCCGCAATAAGCGAAAGGGTTGTAATGGCTTCCTTGACGGAAATATTGAACAACGAAAGCAATATTACAAAGGCCAAAAGGAAGTAGATGACCGTCGAAATATGGCTGATGCCAATCGTGAAATTATCTCTTTTTAGTCCATTATCCGGGCGATACGTCAATAATATGATTTGACGAATAGTTTCTACAGATAGATATGCGAGCATTGATCGATAAAAGGTGTGCTCGAAAACAGGGGGCAGATTAATTACATTCGTTAGTTCGGTGTACCATTGATTCAATACAATGATGACCACCAATAGACCTAGAGTCAATAACAGTCGTGGAATATTAATATGCATTCTTATTTATCGTAGTATCCTAATATTTCTAGAACATCCTTAGGCTTCTGTTCTGGTGCGAATTCTTTGTACCTTAATTTTCCTTTAGGGTCTTTATCAATGAGGATGTGTCGAGGTGATGGCACAAGGCAATGGTGAATTCCACCAAAACCGCCTAGAGTTTCCTGGTATGCACCCGTATTAAAGAAACCGATATACTGTGTTTGATCTGGATAATAACGTGGCAAGTATATCGCGTTGGTATGTTGTTCTGAATTGTAATAGTCATCGCTATCACAAGTCAATCCGCCAAGGAATACACGCTCGTAGTTTTCTCTCCAATTGTTGATGGGCAACATGATGAAGCGCTTGTTTATTGCCCATGTATCTGGAAGAGTAGTCATGAATGACGAATCAATCATGTTCCATTTTTCTCTGTCGTTTTGTTCTTTTTGATAAAGAATCTTGTAAAGTGCTCCACCACTTTCTCCAACAGTGAACGAACCGAACTCTGTATAGATGTGAGGAACAGGAACACCTGCACTATCACAGGCAGCCTTTACTTGACGCAGAATTTCGGTAACCATGTATTGATAATCGAAATTGAATACCAATGAGTTTTTGATTGGGAAACCACCACCAATGTTCAAGCTATCGAGCGTTGGACAAAGTTCACGAAGCTCGGTGTATACCTTCAAACACTTATTCAACTCGTTCCAATAGTAAGCTGTGTCCTTGATACCGGAATTGATAAAGAAGTGTAGCATTTTCAACTTCAAATTTGGATCCTC
>JBIIBU010000255.1:0-3236 GCA_044239235.1 Flavobacteriales bacterium | reverse complement strand
CTAAATTATCAATAGATCATAAATATTAAACTTTCGTATATGGAAAAAGAGGTTTATTTTTGCCACCAAAGGCAAGTCTTATACGATCAGCTCCCGCCTAATCCTCCAGGGTCGGAAGGCAGCAAAGGCAGGTGGTTGTAGCGGTGCGATATAAGGGGCTTGCCTTTTTTTTCTTTTATTCCCTTTTTCTTTCTTTCCTTTGCGCCACGTCAAATAGATTATGAGCCAAAAAGTCAACATCGCTCTCTACCGAAATAGAGCTTATCGAAAGAAAAAAGCACTCACCGCTTTTCTTAAAAAACTCTCCAAATCCAATATTAAAGGGTTAACAAAGCTTACTGCTGCTGCGGAGAAGGCTACATGGGAAAAAATCAATTGCCAAAGCTGCGGTAATTGTTGCATGACGATGACGCCAACTTGGAAGAAGTCTGAAGTGAAGAGATTGGCAACACATCTTGGTATGACGTACGATGAATTTTATCAAAAGTGGCTTTATACCGAAGAGTCAACAGGAGATATCATGAACGATTCCACACCGTGTCAATTTTTTGATCAGAAGAATGGTCTCTGCACGGTTTACGAATATAGACCTCATGACTGTGCTACTTTCCCGCACCTTTATCGAAAAGACTTTGTTGATCAAATCGAAGTTTATACGGCCAACCTTCATAGATGTCCTGCTACTTTAGTTGCCGTGGAGCTATTGGAAAAAGCAGTAAAAGAAATTTCAAAAAAGTGATATTTATCCTTTCTGTGAAATTGGCTTTTTTTACTCCCAACAAATAGATTACTTTTGTTATAAATTAATAGTTGTAGCGTGGAACTAGAACGTGTTGTCCTTTCTCCCAGTCAAAAAGCATTGCGTATAAATCTCAATCCTGAGATTTACGGTACTTTTGCCGAAATTGGAGCAGGTCAAGAAGTGGTGCGCCACTTTTTTAGAGCGGGGGGGGCAAGCGGCACAATTGCAAAAGCAATGAGCGCTTACGACAAAGACTTTAGTGATGCCATTTATGGCAAAGAAACTAAAGGTCGCTACGTGTGTAAGCCACGCTTGATAAACATGCTCAATCACGAGTATCGTTTGATTGAAGATCGTCTTTATCGAAAAGACCACTCGAACAAGAAGTTCTTTTCGTTCGCGGATACATTCGCTACCATCAATTATCAAAAGACTATTCAAGGTCATGGATGGATGGGAATGAAATTCCAAACGGATCCAACCAAAGAGCCGAACATGGTTATCATTCATGCTCGACTGCACGAACTTGATGCATTGCTGCAACAAGCCTCAGTGGGGATGCTTGGGGTGAATCTTCTCTATGGATGTTATTTTTTCTACAATAAACCGAAAGAGCTTCTTCTTTCATTGTATGATAATTTGGGACGTGATCAAGTTGAGATTGACATGATCCAAATGACAGGACCTGATTTTGACAAGGTCGATAATCGTCTTCTTTCTCTTCAATTGGTGAAGAATGGAATGACAGATGCTGTTATCTTCTCGCCTGATGGACGAAACCTTCAAGCAGCTGATGTTCTGTATAAAAAGAATATTCTTGCGCTAAGAGGAAGCTTTAGACCAGTTACAAAGGTTAATATTGATATGATCATGAAAGGCATGAAACTCTTCGAAAAAGAGCATCGTGTCGAGCATGAGAATATTCAAGTTCTTTTTGAAATTACATTGAATAATCTCCGTGCTGAAGGAGATATCGATGAACAAGATTTCTTGGATCGCGCAGACATTCTTTGTTCTCTCGGCCAAACAGTGCTTGTCTCGAATTATTCGAAATATTACAAGCTAGTAGAGTATTTCTCGAAGTACACCAACAAACGTATGGGAGTCATAATGGGCACCAATATGTTGATGGAACTTTTCAATGAGAAGTATTATCGTGATATCAATGGTGGAATTCTTGAAGCGTTTGGAATCCTATTCAGCCGCGACTTGAAGATCTACTTGTATCCATGGAAGGACAATGTAACAGGGGAAATGTTGACCTCGAAAAATTGTCCTATTCATCCTCGTTTAAAACCACTATTCGATTATTTGTGTTACAATAAGCGCCTTGTAGACATCACGGACTACAACGCCGATGTAATCGACATTTATTCGAAAGATGTTTTAGATATGATTAAGCACGGATACAGCGGATGGGAAGATTTGGTTCCGGCATATGTGGATACAATTATCAAGGATAATAGACTCTTTGATTATGATCCAGAAACCAAGCAGGACCCTAATTATGTTCCGCCAACAAGTCGACATACAGAAAAGAGAGTGAACCCGATGTAATCAGAGTTCACTCAATTTGAAGGCTTTTTCTAATCTTATTCCTTTCTCAGTTTCTTGAAGCGTGCAGCATTCGTTTACGCTATCATGCTCCATCACGAGCACGAATTTGTTTTTGGTAGCATGCATAAGGAATTTGCTTTTTTCTTCCAAAGTAATTAGTGGACGAGTATCGTATCCCATAACATATGGAAGTGGAATGTGGCCGGTGCTTGGGAGTAAATCAGCCATAAAACATACTGTATGGCCCTTGTAATTGAAATGCGGAATCATCATACTGTCGGTGTGACCGTCGACGAATGTGATTCCGAAGCCCAATTCTGAATTTTCTGTAAAGTCACCGTTTCTGGTGATGAAGTTCAATTGTCCACTTTCTTGTATTGGAAGGATATTGTCTGACAAAAAACTTGCTTTTTCTCTTGGATTGGGTTTGGTAGCCCATTCCCAGTGACGCTCGTTGGTCCAAAATTTGGCGTTTTCGAACGCAGGACGGAAACCGTCTTTGGAACTATTGAATTCAATAGCACCGCCGCAATGGTCAAAGTGGAGGTGAGTTAGGAAAACATCGGTAATATCATTTCTATGAAAGCCAAGTTTGGCCAACGAACTATCTAGACTTGCATCCCCGTGGAGGAAATAATGACTGAAGAATTTTTCGCTCTGTTTATTGCCAATACCTGTATCTACTAGGATTAGACGGTCGCCGTCTTCTACTAAAAGGCAACGCATGGCCCAAGTACACATGTTATTTTCATCAGCTGGATTAGTCTTGCTCCAGATGGTTTTTGGCACTACGCCAAACATAGCTCCGCCGTCTAATTTGAAGAAGCCTGTGTCAATGGTGTGTAATTTCATCATAAAAAGGTTTAACCAGCGCTAAAGTAACGTATTCGACTGCCATTGAATTCGTATTTTCGCGACTTTCTAATAAGATACTTAT
>JBIIBU010000173.1:0-4518 GCA_044239235.1 Flavobacteriales bacterium | reverse complement strand
AAATTGTCACTCGAAATTCTTGATATGAGCGGTAAGCGTGTAGCAATGCATGAGTTAAGCAGAGGAAATTGGTCTGCACCTAATCGTGTGACTATAGAACAAAATTTAGCTGCTGGAAGCTATCAAATTGTGTTAACCAAAGATGGTAAGCCAGAAACAAAAACACTTGTAGTTGCAAAATAATAAGTGGTTCTCCCCCCTATAAAAAAAAGCGCGAAAGCGCTTTTTTTTTGGACAAAAAATTCTTGGTTATTATCTCAGAATATTGACAAACCCATCGTATGAATGTGAACGTCCTATTTGGTCTTTCACTTCAATTCGATACTGGTATATTCCGTCTTGAGCAAAATAATCACCGCCTCGAACGTTACCAATCCATGCTTCCGTTTGATCAAACGACTCGAAAATTAGCGAACCCCATCTGTCATATATTACACAGTGGTAGGAATCAATTCCTGTCATTTTTGGTAGCCAAAAGTCATTGTTGTCATCGTCATTCGGTGTGAAAGAATTTGGCGCGAAAAATACAAATCCATCGATAATAACATTTACTGTTCTGCTTGCAGCGCAGCCAAATTCATTTACCACATATTGTGTTATGGTTTGTGAGCCTGCTTCAGTCCAAGTATAGTTGAAATCACATTCTTCAGAAGATCCTCCATCACTCATGTAATAATAACAAGAAACACTATTGTAAGAGGTGTCAATTACCGACATAAAAGGATTCAAAATATCAATAATATCGGGAGTGACATAAAAGCCTGAAGTTGGCGGAGGATTCACAGTAACGGCGTCGTTGAATTGTTGCGTCAGACTAGTGATACAGCCGTTTACGGTGTAGGCAGTTACCGTTACATCATAGATTCCAGGATAAGAATATATGTGCATTGGATTAGCAGAATTTGAAGTGCTGCCGTCTCCAAAATTCCATTCATAAAACAACTGAGTTTCAGATAGACCGTTTGCATTAAAATTCACATAAAGATCTGGACAGCCGGAAGTGTTTTCTAACTCTGTAGAGATGGAAGGGTCCTCCGCTACCCAGACAAAATCGGTATATGTCCTAACGCACCCATTTTCACTAATGGTTAGTGTAACTGGATACGTATCTGCAATTGGATAAGAAATATTTTGAGGATTAGGAACGCTACTCGAAGTGCTTGAAGCCAATGGTCCAAAATCCCAGTTTATAATAGACTCATCGGATGTTGCACCTGTGCTAAAGAAATCAAAACTATTGGTTGACAAGCATTGTGGGGAAAGCTCTTCAAATGAAGGGTCGAGCAAAGCATATATTTCAAACCACATATTGGCAGTGTCAGGACAAGCCAATTCTGCACTCGCGATTAATGTAATGTTGTACCAACCAGAATCCGGAAAAGTAAAAGTGGGAGATTCAATGGTAGAAATATCACCGTTTATAGGAGTATTGAAATTCCACAAATAGGTTTCTGCATTTGTTGAATTGTGTTCGAATGTATAGGTGTATCCATCACAAAAGGATTCTTGAGCAATTATTCCAGCGACAGGGTCTGGCACGTTAACAACATCCAAATCATCTGACTCCTCGCAGCCATTGTCTATAACTGTCACTGAGACAGTATTTAACGCTACTTCTGGATTTAGTATGATATCTGTTGGGTTTTGTGAAGTGCTTGTCTGTGGATTTGAACCTGGCCCGAAATTCCATGTGTACTGGGCGTTATTTGATGCATTTGCAGTCAGGTTAAAGCTATAATAATCTTGATTGTTTACACATTCGTATTCTCCCAAGGAAATACTAGGTGTGATTATAGGAAGCGCGCTGTAAGATGAAATTGCCGTATCTGCGCATGGCCATCCCGGATTAGCAATGAGCATAATCTCATATACACCTTGATCTGGGTATATGAAAAATGGATTCGCCACATTGCTCGTGTCGCTATCAATTCCAACTACACCAAAATCCCAATGAAAGAAAGATGCGTTGGTTGACTCACTTTCAAATTGAATACTCAAGCCGTCACAAAAGTTTGTTTGCTCAGGAATTGATGCTATGATATTCGGGTCGCAAAGGGTTACATTGAATTGAAAGTCACGATTTGAACTGTTGATTAGAACACCGTCACGATATTCACTCACACAAATCCCGATAACATATTGCCCAATTTGTGTTGGTGTTCCAGTGATATAGCCAGTATCAGAATCAATCTGAAAACTAGGATTGCTAGCAATTTGATAACTTGAATTATAGGTATTTGCCCAATTCACGAACGTGTATGGAGGATTGTTGGGCGGCTGAGGTGCGGGGTTATCAGGACTTGCACCGTGCATTGGGGAACAAAATTCATAAACCAGTGAATCACCATCAACGTCCGTTGCGCTGTGATCGAAAAAGAATTCAGCACCTGCGCACAAGGCCACAGGAGGAAAATTGTTGAATGATGCAGAGGAGTTAGGATTAGGTGTGGTGTTTGTTCCTGGAATTTCTGTAGCTACAGTTATTCCTGTATCATCAGGAAAATCAATATTAACAATCGAAGGATTCCTGCAACATCTTTGATAAACAAGAGTAAATCCACCTGGTGTCATTGGGAGATTAACGGTGGTTTGATATATCGCTTGCTCAACGCAAAGATCTGGAGGAAGGACAAAACAAGGGTTTTCCAAAACAATGGGTACTTCTGAGACATTCGATTCAATCAATTGAATCAGAAAATTATCATATAAATTTCCCGAGGTGGTAGAGAAAATACCAACCGAAGCACTTTGATCAAAATCCGTTTGATTAACGTTTGCAGGACCACAGTCTCGATAAACAATAAGTGTGATGAGGTAATTATTGTTGGGCAAGGACTCATAAAAAATTTCGCCACCCACAATATGCGTTGCTTGGATTTCCATGGCAGAAAACAGCCAAATCACAACGACAAGGAACTTTAATATACTATTTAAAAAGGTTGGCTTCATTTTTCCGTACTCGAAAGTACTTATATCTAGACAAATTCCCTACTTAATGGTTGCACTAAAAAGTCTACTTGATAATACATTAGCCGAATGAATAAGTTCACTCATATAGATAATAGTGGTGACGCCAAGATGGTAAACGTTGGTGAAAAGGTTGATTCAGCGCGCTTTGCGAAAGCCAGGGCGCTTGTTTTTCTGCCAAATAATGTGATGGAAGAGTTGAAATCCTTGGATTTTCAAACCAAAAAGGGTTCTGTATTTCAAACCGCGATTATTGCTGGAATAATGGGCGCAAAGAAGACTCCTGAATTAATTCCCCTTTGCCACCCATTGTCACTCAATCAAATCAATGTCGAAATAACCTACAAGGATGATTTGATAGAAATAATTTGTTCGGCTGCACTTTCTGGCAAAACTGGGGTCGAGATGGAGGCACTCACTGGTGCTAGCATTGCGGCTTTAACTATTTATGATATGTGCAAGGCCATGTCTCATCAAATAGTAATAAAAGAGATTGAGCTTTTAGAGAAAACAGGTGGGAAAAATGATTACATCAAAAAAGGATGAGTCACGGGAAAATTGATAAAGTCGACCTCGGTAATTTCTCGAGAAATGAGATTGCTTTTATTGGCACAACCTGTCAAAAAATTGAAGAAACATATGACGAGATAAGTCGTCTTTTAACGAATAATAAGCTATTTTTTATTGATGGTAGTCATCAAGAAACTGACGGCGAAATTGCGTCAAAATTGGTTGTTGGCGATACGGGGGTTCATCTTAATTCGAATCGAATTTGGTCTAGGTTTGATTATGCTTTTGAGGCTAATTCGTTTGATTTGACAATTGTCAATGGCAATCACTTTCCCGCAAAGAATCAAATTGTTTTTTGTGATGAAACTAAGCGTGGTTCGCTTGAAAGAAGAGCCCCGGAACTGACTTGTGTGAAAGCTATTGTTAATCTAGATGGAACTAATAATGTTCCGGATTACATCAAAGATTTAGTTCCCAATTCTACTGAAATTCCGGTGATAAAAAACATTGAAGAATTGGCATTTTGGATAAAAAATACGCTTTTGATTCCACCAGCTTTGGAGGCTTTAATTTTGACAGGAGGAAGGAGTGTTCGAATGGGTGAGGATAAAAGTCAAATTGAATACCATGGGATTCCGCAATGGCAGTATTTAGTGGATTGTTTTAAGCAGTTAGGTGTGCCTGTAAATATTTCTTGTAGAGAAGATCAGCAAGAAAATTACAAGAAAAGTGAAGTCAATTTGATCTTCGATAGAGTGAATGAATTAGGGCCGATTGGAGGCATTATGTCCGCATTTATGTTCGACAGTTCAAAAGCTTATTTGACAATTGCAAGCGACCTGCCGAATGTAAATTCGACTTTTTTATCTGAATTAATATTAAAGCGAGATTGTGCAGCGAATGCAACTGCTTTTACAAATAATGAAAAAGGATGGCCAGAACCATTGATCACAATTTGGGAGCCTCGCTCATTTTCAAGAATAATGCAGTTTATAGGGGTGGGAAACACTTGTCCAAGGAAGGTGCTTATGAATTCTCAGA
>JBIIBU010000172.1:0-4523 GCA_044239235.1 Flavobacteriales bacterium | reverse complement strand
TGTAAGCACAGCAGATGCTGAGCAATTTGCAAAAGCTACTGTATAGGTGTAATCCCCCGGTATATCAGAAGAAGGATCATAAATTCCACTGGCAACAACGTTACCAGCAGGATCGGTCCACTCTCCTGTTGTTACAGGATTACCATTTAGCTCAGGCAACATATTAAAAGAAGCATCGGTGCTGCAAATAGTAATCGTGTTAGGTAGTCCCGGATCTCCTAGAGGGTCAATTGAGACAATTACTTGGTCTGTGCTTTCACAATCAGGATGTCCAACAGGATAACCGACTAATGTGAAAGTAGTAGTTTGTGGTAACGTGATTACATCAGGAGTCGGAAGTGTCGGATTGTCCAAAAATTCTTCCGGAGTCCATTCCCAAGTGTATTGAGGACCGCCATTTCCGCATCCTACAGTCCATTCCAATTCTGTTTGAGCCCCTGAATTACATGAAACAGAGCCATCACTATCCAACGTCATAGTCAAACAACCTGTTGCATTAGTCGATGTCCAAGTTTGACCCGCCATGGTTCCTGTAATAAATGATCCAAGAACTGGCGCAGAAGTGTCCTCACCATCATAAATGGTTATAAAGTCACAACATGTCTCAAGAGTTCCCGCGTTGAACGTGATAGACATGGCAGTACCATCGCCTGGGTCATCTGGACAATAGGTCCATGTTTGGAAATCATTATCAACTGGACAATATAGAAAATCTCCAGCATCGTTTGAACATGAAGGTGCAGGCATACCCACAAAACTTCCTTGAAGCTCTACGGCTCCGCATGAATAGGTTTGATCAGGTCCAGCAGTTACTGAAAGGGTTTCGTTGAATGTTAATGTGATTGTTGTGTCAAATTCACAACCAAAACTATTGATTACATGATATACATAGTCGTAAGAGCCAGGTGCGGGTGGGTCAACAGTAATCACATCTTGATTGAAATCAATTTGAGAAATATGTGGACCAGTCCAATATGAACTATCCGCATCAGCACCGATGCTTGGTGTGAATGTAGTAATGTCTGGAAACAACATAGGATTGAAGTTTACACCCCAATAGAAAATATATCCATTATCAGCACCAAGGTTATCGGTTACGCTTATAGTCCAAGCTCCATTTAATGGACAACCAACAAGGTCGCACATATTTCCGAAAGACTCATAGGATCCTGCAGGCAAACTTCCTCCAAAACCAATACCTCCTGTGTTTTCACCCCATGTTCCATTTGTTGCTTGAGGGTCCCACGTATAGGTATATCCAATTCCTGGATCACTGCCAGCGTCATCTATAGCTTCACCCAAGAAAGTTCCACCGCCACCATTTACCCCCCATTCAACAAGACTTACTACTGTTCCGTTTGGGCAAGTGATGAAAACACCAAGGTCACCCATGTAACTGTGCTCCATGTTCATCACAACACCTAGAAGGTCGTCGCAAGATTCCAGAACTGCGTCTGGCTCAAAAAAGTCAAATTCCAATGATGTTGAATAAGAGAAACCAGCACCATCGGCTAGGTATGTTGTTCCAGCTACTACTTGAGGAGGCAGTGCCGTCCAAGTAGTGCTTTCTGCAGCTCCCGTCACTGTTATAGTTTCACCAAAACAAGTTTCCTGATCTTCAAGAGTAGGAAACAAGGGAATCGTCGAAACGAGCACTTGAAGCGGAATGATATTCAAACTTTGACAACCATTATTATCTTCAACTGTACAAACCACAACATACTCGCCAGGCTCAGTAAAGGTGTGAGTAACGTTTTGATTGGTTCCATTATCTACAATGCCATCGTCGAAATTCCAGATATAACCTGCAAGTGAAAATCCAGGCTCAGCAAATGAACCTGCAGCACTGAAGCTAACCGGCACATCTTGACAAACCGAGATAGTTTGTTCAGCGCCAATTGGAGAAGGATTCGTGATTGCTGCTGCTGCTGTTGGAGGTGCACAAGGCGTTGTGCATGAAATAGAAGCCTCAAATCCAGGGAAAGTATTATTAGCTGCTCCATTTGGGTCAAAAACCAAAGTCAAACATCCAGTAACGTTGCTCACTGTTCCTGTTACTTGCAGCCCTTGCAAAGATGTTCCTGAATAATCACCGAGTGAGTTTGCCGAAGTATTGTCGCCATCGAAAATGCTTAAGAAATCGCTATTTCCGTTTCCTGGAGAAGTTTGAAGCGCGAACGCGCTAAAGTCCAATTGGATCACATCCCCTGGTGTGTCAGGGCAGATAGTCATTGTGAAAGGCGTGTCTGGATATTGACTTCCGCCACCAGCATCATACAAGTTACCTGAACATGCGTTTATAGTAACGTTGTCCATGCAGTACAAACCAGGTGTGCCGCATTGAGCAATTGAAACAAAATTGGCTAAAACAATAAGTGCGAGTAAAAGTATCTTTTTCATTCTCTGGTTTTGAAGAAATAAAGCTAACGAACGATAGACTAAAATATCTATCAAACGGTTGCTCCACAAGTAACCTTGCAAAGTTAATAAAACCAAAGGGAAATAAGCTATCTAACTATAAGGACGTGCCCCTCATACTTGTATTTAACATCGTTTTCGATATCTTGAATTTCAGCTAGATAGAAATATAGGCCGTCTTGCACAAAATAATCACCATTCTGAAAGCCTCCAGTCCAAGCCTGAGATGGGTCCGTACTTTCGAAAACAATATCTCCCCATCTATTGAAAACGAGCATTTTGTAGTTCAAGTCAGTAAACCCTTTTCCTTTAATCAGCCACACGTCATTGATGCCATCACCGTCTGGAGTGAAAGTGTTTGGAATATAAATGTCAATATCATCGCGCACTACTGCTTGTCTAATGGTACTGTCAACACAGCCATATTGATTCGAAGTCCACAACTGCACATTATATACGCCAGTTGTTTCTTCAGGGAATGCGAATGAAGTATCCGCGGAATAGCCGAAACCATGAACATCGAAAGTATACACGTACTCACTCGCATCAATAGATAAATTCACAAAATCAAATGTTGTGTTTGGCAGTATCGCTTCATCAGGATTCACGTTGAATACTGCGATAGGTGTTGGAAAAACAGAAATTGGCGTTGCGATGGTGTCTGTATAGATACAGCCATATTCGTCTGTAACTTCTAACCAAGGCAAATAGCTTCCTTGTGAAATATAGGTGTGATTGCTAGATCCCATCAAACTTTCTGCGTTTCCATCTTCATAATGCCAAATCATAGATTCTACATTCTGGTATTCCACATAATCGCTGACCATTAACACACTCAAAGGCTCACAGCCAAACGAATTTTGAACAGAGAATGATGCAGGTATTACTGGATATGGACTGATGTCTGTGCAGGCTTGAGCGGTTACACCACAATCATCAATTACAGTTACACAATATTCCACCGGCTCTGATGCATCAACAGAGAAAGAAGCCGTGTTAAAAGTTGTTCCATCGGAGCCAATCCAAGTGTAATCATAGGGCGCTGCACCACCATTAATTGAAGGGGCATTTACAACGACTGTTGAGTCTTTACATTCATAATAAATTTCTTCAACATCTATGGTCATGTCAGCGGGAACGGTAATTAAAACATCATCGCTAACCACGCAGTCAGGATGACCAACGGGGTAACCATTTAAAGTGTAGGTCGTTGTTCCCGTCAAATTATCTACAGTGGTCACAGGACTGTTTGTTGGATTCAACGAAGTTGTTGGCGTCCAAGACCAAACGTATTCAAAAGGTGAAGCACAACCTACATCAAAGTTCCATTCAGTCTGGCTTCCAGAGGCGCAAGAAACTGAACCGTCTGAGGTGACTTGAATGGTTAGACATCCAGTTGGATTGGTAGCTGTAAAGGTCAATCCAGTTAAATCTCCAAAAAGAGGTCCTGCTAGAATGGGAGCGCCGGTATTATCACCGTCATAAACAAAAAATTCATCAAAGAAGTTTTCAGTCGTACCGGAATTGAATGTAATCTCTACTGCACTAATTCCATCACCAGGATTATCGGGGCAATACGTGGCTACATAATTTTCATTTTCGCCATAGCAGTATGTGTAATTCCCCTCAGACACAGTGCAAAGTGGGGTAGGGAGACCATCAAAACCGCCTTCTATTAGAAGAGGCTCACAACTGTAAATTAAGTCAGGACCAGCTGTGATTAAAGGTGATTGTTCGACTTCAACGAAGATGGTAGTGTCATACGAACAGCCGAAATTATTTACAACTTCATAAACATATTCATAAATGCCCGGATCCGTAAGTTGAATTGTTATGTCGTCATGAAATCCATCGAGGAAAGATATCCCTGGTCCAGACCAATATGAACTATCAGCGTCTATTCCGACAGTAGGGGTAAAAGTGGTAATACCCGGATATAGCTCAGGAGCAAAGTTTACACCCCAAGCGAAAATATATCCATTATCAATACCAATGTTGTCGGTAACAGTGAATGTCCATGAACCGTTAAGTGGACAACCAATCAAATCACACAGGGTTTGCGCTGATTCATATGTTCCCGCAGGAAGTATGTCTGCTCCAGCCGC
>JBIIBU010000171.1:0-4527 GCA_044239235.1 Flavobacteriales bacterium | reverse complement strand
AAAAGGAGTATAGCCTTGCTGATTATAGTTACAAATATAAAGATCGATTAAACCATCAAGATTTACATCTGCCCAACTAGCTCCAAAGGTTCGAGCGTTGTTTGTTTGTATTATACCTTGTGCTTGAGAAACATCTGTGAAATTGAGATTGCCATCATTTCTAAATAATTGAACATGTCCGTATTGACGTGTCACTACAAAATCTTGATCGCCATCGTTATCCATGTCAGCAAAAAGCAACGCCTTAAGGACACCTTCTAGCTCCATTAAAACTTGTCTATTGAATGTGCCCTCGTTATTAAAATACGCTATAATACCTGAGTCCTCCCGGAGAAGAACAATATCATCCCATCCATTCTCATCAAGATCAATTACGCATAATCCATTGCCCATAAAGAAAATAGGATACTCTTCAGATATACCAAGTGCTTCGGTTGAATTTGTAAAGGTTTGCGCAGTCAAATTCAGACCGATGAAGACGAGCAAAAAAAGTATGAGAGAACTTTTTTTCAATGTAATTTTAATTAAGGTTTAAACGAAAATATGCACAAAAAACGAAAACGCACAGAATAAAAAGCTATATTTTCATTCTGTGCATTTTGAAGGCAACCACGTATAAATTCAACGTCTATTTACTTCTTCAGCAATGCCAAAGTCACTACTTCATGCATTTCTTGCACAAAGTGAAACTTCAATCCCTTCAAGTACCTTTCGTTGATTTCTTCGATGTCTTTTCTATTTCTTTCAGAAAGAATTATCTCCTTAATTCCTGCACGCTTCGCTGCTAAAATTTTCTCTTTTATACCGCCGACTGGAAGCACTTTTCCGCGAAGCGTAATCTCACCCGTCATCGCCAAGAATTTCTTCACGCGACGTTTCGTGAAAGAGCTTGCCAAAGCTGTTAGCAAGGTGATACCCGCAGACGGTCCATCTTTTGGAACGGCGCCCTGAGGAACGTGAATATGCACATTCCATTTATCAAACTCCTCAGGTTGCATTTTGAGCATTTCGCTATGTGCACGCAAATATTCGAGTGCAATCATTGCAGATTCCTTCATCACATCACCCAAATTTCCCGTCATAGTTAACTTGCCTGTACCTTTAGTCAGACTCGTTTCAATGAATAAGATATCTCCACCAGTTGGTGTCCACGCAAGTCCTGTTACTACGCCCACAACATCATTGTCGGTGTATTTGTCTTTTTCATAGCTAGCGCCAAGAACTTTGGCAATATCAGCGACATTTAGTGTAACTGCATATTTCTCTTCCATGGCAATTTGCTTCGCTCTGTTGCGAATCAATTTACCAATACGTTTCTCAAGACTTCGCACTCCACTTTCATTTGTGTATTCTTCAATCAACTTGACAATAACAGCGTCATTGAACGTGATTTGTTTTTCTTTCAAACCATTTTCACGAAGTTGTTTTGGTATCAAGTGACGCTTCGCGATTTCTACTTTTTCTTCTACAGTATAACCGTTGACCTCGATGATTTCTAATCGATCTCGAAGAGCTGGTTGGATTGTATTCAAAGAATTGCTTGTAGCTATAAACATTACTTTTGAAAGATCATAATCCAGCTCTACATAGTTATCGTAGAACGCATGATTTTGCTCTGGATCTAGCACTTCTAAAAGCGCAGAACTTGGATCTCCGTGAACACCTTGTCCTAGTTTATCAATTTCATCTAAAACGAAAAGTGGATTTGATGTTTCCGCTTTTTTTAGGCTTTGTAAAACACGACCAGGCATGGCTCCGATATATGTTTTACGATGACCTCGAATTTCTGCTTCATCATGCAAGCCGCCGAGCGACATGCGAATATATTTTCTACCTAATGCTTCTGCGATTGATTTTCCTAATGATGTTTTACCCACACCTGGAGGGCCATACAAGCAAATAATAGGTGATTTCATATCGCCTTTTATCTTCAACACAGCAAGGTGCTCGATGATTCTTTCTTTCACTTTCTCTAATCCAAAATGATCGCGATCTAAAACTTGACGAGCGTGTTTTAAATCAAAATTATCATTTGAATATTCTCCCCATGGAAGATCTAAAAGCGTATCGATATAATTGGATTGAACGCTGAATTCCGCAGACTGCGCATTCATTCTTTCCAATTTGGAAATTTCTTTCGTGAATGCCTTTTCTACTGTTTCATTCCACTTCTTACTTTTCGCTTTTTGTTTCTTTTCTTCAATCTCTTCCTTCACAGGATTTGCACCCAACTCATCTTGAATTTGCTTCATCTGTTGTTGAAGAAAATACTCGCGCTGTTGCTTTGAAATATCAGTATGAACTTTCTTTTGAATTTCATTTTTCATTTCGAGCATCTGAAGATCCTTACCCAATTGTTCAAGCACTTTTTTTGCTCGTTCTTCTAGATCAGCGATTTCGAGAAGCATCTGTTTCGTTTGAACAGGCGCTTTCATATTCGAAGAAATAAAATTGGTGAGGAAGCTTAATCCATTGATGTTTTTCAATGCTACAGATGCTTCACTAGGAATATCCGGAGAAAGCTGAATGATGCGCAAAGAATGCTCTTTGAGCGATTCAAACATGGCTTGTTGTTCTTTGCTATTATCGTCACGGTTTGTTTCAGCAAATTCAACGACCTGCGCGCGGAAATAAGGATCTGTTTCAACGAGTCCTTTAATTTCAAAACGCTTTTTACCCTGAAGAATAACCGTTGTGCTGCCATCAGGCATTTTCAAGGTTTTCATGATGGTGGCTTGCGTTCCGATTTTATTTAAATCATCGAAACCGGGCTCTTCAACATCTGGATTTACTTGTGCAACAACGCCAATAGTCTTATTGCCTTTATTGGCCTCTTGAACTAATTTTATGCTTTTATCGCGTCCCACGGTGATAGGAATAACTACACCTGGGAATAGAACAGTATTTCTTAGCGGTAGAATTGGCAGAGTTTCGGGAGTCAACTCCTTGCCCATTTGGTCTTCGTCTTCAGCAGAAATCAGGGGAATAAATTCATGGTCTTGCCCGTCATCGCTGATAAGAGCGAAGATTTCGTCTTCTAAACTCATTTTCATTATTTTTAATTAATGACGAAATGACAATGGTTATGCCATTGGGGAATTTGCGTCAATTCGTCTGTAAAGCAGTAAAAAGGCGACGATGGGCTTCGGTAAACTCAATGCCTCTGCGTGCCATCATTCGTTGCGCTGTTTCGCATGCTTTTTCTAGTTGATATGGCTCAAAGCCTTCGGCACCGCCCCAAGAGAAACTAGGAATATGTTTTTCAGGAAATGCTGCGCCGAAAATATTGGCGCAAACACCCACCACAGTACCCGTATTGAACATGGTATTGATACCACTCTTAGAGTGATCACCCATGATTAGACCGCAGAAAGTAAGTCCAGTATCTCCGTAATTATTCAGCTCATAATTCCAGATTTTCACAAGCGAATAATTGTTCTTCAAGTTGGAAGTATTTGTATCAGCACCCAAGTTACACCATTCACCCAAAACAGTATTTCCTATGAAGCCGTCATGGCCTTTGTTTGAATATCCAAAGATCACGGAATTACTTACCTCCCCTCCTACTTTGCAATGTGGGCCAAAGGTAGAAGGGCCATAAATCTTCGAGCCCATTTTAACCGCTGAGTGCTCGCCTAAAACTAAGCCACCGCGAACCATAGAGCCTTCCATAATTTCCGCATTCTTGCAGATTATTATTGGGCCATCTAACGTATTTAAAATGCTTGCATATACCTTGGCTCCTTCCGCAATAAAAACTCGATTTGGATCACCAATAATCGTATTCGATTCGTGAATAGGTTGGCATGTATTTTCAGCTTGCCAAAGCGGCAAATCGAGTTCTATTGCCTTTCCATTTTTTGAAAAAATATCCGTTACTTTCTCAAGCATGAAAATATCTCCATTGAATTCTGAAGCAATTTGATATTCTTCCTCTTCTTCAGAAGATGCTCGCATAGCAATCAACTGACCGTTGCCAAGCAAGGCCTGTCCTTGCGATAGTGCTGAAATAGATTCGAGAAGTTCTGGAGTTGGTAATACGCGTGCATTAATCAACAATACATCTTTCTCTTTTGTGCCTGGAAAAAGCTCGCGCAAATGTTCTCGAGTACGATGAGAAACTTCACAGTTGAGTGACTTGCTCCACTTCTCCGCGATGGTATAAATTCCGATTCGAATTTCACCGACAGGGCGAGTAAAGACCAAGGGAAGAAATGCTTTCCATTGGTTATCTTCAAACAATACTGTTACCATTTCATTTTATTTTAGTATCCGAATACTTTTCGAATTTCTGCTATCACATAAGTTACCTCTTCATCGGTCATCGGCACATACAGCGGAATGACAATGCTTCTATCACTTGCTTTCTCAGATCGCGGCAAACTAATTCCTTTGCAACGATCAGCATAAGCTGTCTCGCGATGCGATGTCATCACACCACGACGTGTTGACAGGCCTTTGTCAAGCAATTTTTGCATGACTTCATTGCGTTCCATTTTGCACTCATCATTCAAAAAAATACTGAAT
>JBIIBU010000012.1:0-17377 GCA_044239235.1 Flavobacteriales bacterium | reverse complement strand
GTGCTCGGGTTTACCTATTCCTTTTAGAACGGTAATAGGGTTTTCTTTGGAAAGCGCTGCTGTGCCGCTATAGCCGGGTCTTTCGGCGCTATAGGCTTGTAAACTATAATTGTGAATACCGAAAAGGGCTTCTGAAACCTGAGGCTCTGTTGCCTTTGTTTCCTGAAATCCTATAACATCAGCATTGATTTCTTGGATGGTATCAAACAATCCCTTCTTCACAGAAGCTCGAATACCATTGACATTGAAAGAAACTATTTTCATTAAAAAAGGCGTAATTATTGTTGACCAAAAACTTTTACTAGAATCGCGCTTATTCGCGCTGCTGGATCTTTTCTGATTTTACTTTCTTCTGAAGCAACATAAACGAAAAGTCCATCCAATGATTTTTGAAGCACATAGGATTTCAAATCCGTGTTCACTTTTTCACCACCAGTAAAAGTCATCGCTGTGTTGTATGCCTTGGTAATTGGTTCCCAGTATGAGGTCAGTTTTACCTCATCAATTTTTTGATCGATAATGGGCGAAAACTTTTGCTTCAAATTGGTTTCTGTATTCTTTCTTAGAAATGAAGTAGCTGCTACAGAATCACCTTTCAGAATTGCAAAACCATCTTGAATACTCATGTTCATAACGGCATCTACAAAAATCGTGGTGGCTTCTCCGGCTGCTTTTTCGGCAGTTCGATTTAAGTTCATTTCAAACTTTTCCACCTGCGATTTCATACCATTATTCATTGCCCAAACACGAACTTTTTCAGCCTCTGGGGGAAAAGGAATCCTGATTTTAGGATTCTGTAAGAATCCATCTGTTTTCGATGTGAAAGCAACTGCATTGGTAGTTCCTACCTTCAAAGCTTCTTTCAATCCCTCAATCACTTCCTGATTAGAAAGGGCAGGAGTAGAGGCAGAGGTTGGCAAAGTGCTAAGCACTGAATTGAAGGTTTGAGGATCACATGAAATCAAACCGAGTGTGAGAGCAAAAAGAACTATTTTCTTCAAAATAATAATGTGTTACATGTTTCTTCTGTACTGCCCACCAACGGCGAATAGGGAGGAAGTAAGTTGACCAAGAGAACAGAATTTCGAAGCTTCCATCAATTCAACAAACATGTTTTGGTTTTGAATTGCTGCCTTTTGCACTTTAGAAAGAGCTTCAGCGCTTCTTTCTTCGTTGCATTTATGCAGATTACCTAACATATTTATTTGATATTCTTTTTCTTCTGTTGTAGCTCGAATTACTTCTTTTGGCAACACTGTTGGTGATCCCTTCGAAGAAAGGAAAGTATTCACACCTATGATCGGATATTCACCATTGTGTTTAAGCGTCTCATAGTAAAGTGACTCTTCTTGAATCTTGCTTCGTTGGTACATCGTTTCCATCGAGCCGAGAACCCCGCCACGTTCAGTTATTCTATCAAATTCGCTCAAAACCGCTTGTTCTACAAGGTCTGTAAGTTCTTCTGTGATGAAGCTTCCTTGCATTGGATTTTCGTTTTTAGCGAGCCCCAATTCTTTATTTATAATCAATTGAATGGCCATTGCGCGACGAACACTTTCCTCAGTAGGAGTAGTGATTGCTTCATCGTAAGCGTTGGTGTGTAGTGAATTGCAATTGTCGTAAATAGCATACAGAGCTTGTAGCGTTGTACGTATATCATTGAAGTCAATTTCTTGCGCATGCAATGATCTACCGCTTGTTTGAATATGGTACTTCAGCATTTGCGCGCGCGCATTACCGCTGTATTTTTTTGCTAAAGCTTTTGCCCAAATTCGTCTTGCCACTCGCCCTATAACAGCGTATTCAGGATCTACTCCATTGGAGAAGAAGAAGCTTAAATTTGGGCCAAATTCATTGATGTCCATTCCTCTGCTCAAGTAGTATTCTACATAAGTAAAGCCATTGGCAAGCGTGAATGCAAGCTGAGTGATAGGATTAGCGCCGGCTTCAGCGATATGGTAACCGCTAATTGATACCGAATAGAAATTTCTAACCTTATTGGTAATGAAATATTCTTGAACATCGCCCATCAAACGAAGAGCAAATTCAGTGGAGAAAATACATGTGTTCTGCGCTTGATCTTCTTTTAGAATGTCAGCTTGAACAGTGCCACGCACTTGAGCAAGCGTTCTCATTTTGATTTCTTGATACACTGATGCGTCAAGAACTTCATCACCGGTAATGCCCAATAATAAAAGTCCAAGTCCATCATTACCAGCAGGAAGTTCGCCTTGATAAGTAGGTCTATTCAAACCTTTGGCCTCCCACTTTGCATGAAGTTTTAGTTCAACAAGCTCGAGAAGATTATTCTCTCGAATGTATTTTTCGCATTGTTGATCAACAGCCGCGTTCATGAAATAGCCCAAAAGCATTGGAGCTGGACCATTAATCGTCATTGAAACAGATGTCTTCGGATCGCTTAGATCGAAACCACTGTATAGCTTTTTAGCATCATCAAGGCAGCAAATGGAAACACCTGAATTGCCGACTTTTCCATAAATATCTGGACGATAGGCTGGGTCGTTTCCGTAAAGAGTTACCGAGTCAAATGCAGTACTCAAACGTTTTGCAGGCATTGCAAGACTAACGTAGTGGAATCGACGATTTGTTCTTTCCGGTCCACCTTCACCTGCAAACATGCGTGTCGGGTCTTCTCCTTCACGCTTGAATGGGTAGATTCCGCTCGTGTAGGGGAACTCCCCAGGCACGTTGTCTTGAAGAACCCAACCAAGAATATCGCTCCAAGAATGATATTTCGGTAGAGATACCTTTGGAATCAACGTGTGAGAAAGACTTTCGGAATGTGTTTGTATTTTCAAAACTTTATCACGCACTTGGAATTTGTATTCCGCGTCTGTGTAAAGTTTTTTCTTTGCTTCCCAGGTTTGAATGACTTCCCAATTGTGTGGGTCTAAATCCAATTTGATTCTATCGAACGAGCCTTTAAGCACATTCAAAGTCATTTCTAAATTCTCTTTGTCCTTTGGATTTGAAGCAAGCAGAGTTTCAAAATGAAGAATGCTGGTGTTTAAACCGTACATCTTTTCTGCCACTTCTCTTTGCTTAATAACCCAATCATCATATCCACGGATTGTTTCAGAAATCTCGCTTAGGTAACGGGTTCTGTTTGGTGGAATGATATAGATCTTTTCGCTCATTTCACTTGTAATGTGAAAATTGGACTTGAGATCAGCTCCAGTTTTTTCAACGATTTTATCCATCAACTTTTTGTAAAGTTCATTGGTGCCTGGATCGTTGAATTGAGAGGCGATAGTGCCTACAACAGGCAAAGTATCTTCTTCAGCATCCCACAGATTGTGGTTGCGTCGGTATTGCTTTTTTACATCACGCAAAGCATCTAAAGCTCCGCGCTTGTCAAATTTGTTGATAGCAACAACATCTGCAAAATCGAGCATATCGATTTTTTCAAGTTGCGTTGCAGCACCAAACTCAGGCGTCATAAGGTAAAGAGCCACATCGCTGTGGTCCATTATTTCAGTATCGCTTTGACCAATTCCAGAAGTTTCTAGGATTATCAAATCAAATTTTGCCGCCTTTAGAATCATAACAGCTTCTGCAACATGCTTGCTAAGTGCAAGGTTGGATTGTCTTGTAGCCAAAGAGCGCATATACACTCTTGAATCTTTGATTGCATTCATACGAATACGATCGCCAAGAAGAGCCCCTCCAGTTTTGCGTTTTGAAGGGTCAACGCTTATAATTCCAATATTTTTTTCTGGGAAATCAAGTAGGAATCTTCTAACGAGCTCATCAACCATGGAAGATTTACCAGCACCTCCGGTGCCTGTTATTCCGAGAACTGGAACATGCGATTTCTTCGCTTGTTCCTCTATTTTTTGAAGTTCATGTCTATGTGAATCCGGGAAATTTTCTGCGGCACTTATCAATCTAGCAATAGAGCCATGATCTTTCACAGAAAGATGTGCTAATTCGCCATTAAGTTTTTCACCAACAGAATAATCAGACTTTGAAACCAAATCGTTTATCATTCCTTGAAGTCCCATAGATCTTCCATCATCAGGATGATAGATACGGGTGATGCCATATTTCTGCAATTCATCTATTTCTTCTGGAAGAATAGTACCGCCACCGCCACCGAAAATACGGATGTGTCCGGCGCCTTTTTCTTTAAGAAGATCATGCATGTATTTGAAATACTCCACGTGACCGCCTTGATAGCTAGTCATCGCAATAGCTTGGGCGTCTTCTTGGATTGCGCAGTTAACCACTTCTTCAGCAGAGCGATCATGACCTAAGTGAATCACTTCGCAGCCTGTAGATTGGATGATACGGCGCATGATATTTATTGCGGCATCGTGGCCGTCAAATAATGAAGCAGCGGTTACAACGCGTACTTTATTTTGGGGAATGTAGGGAGTCTGTATCTGCATGATTGTTTATTGAATCACCACGCCAAAGTTAGAGCCTTTATTGGATATACAAATTCAAGTTATTGCACTGTTTATAAGAGATATCAAAAAAAAAGTCTCACATAAGTGAGACTTTTTTTGCTTATTTCTGAAAACTTTCTATCCATTCTTGCATCTTTTCTGGATCATTCATAGTATCCCAACCGATGGTCGCAATAATATAAATAGCTAAAAGCACCATCAATGCGCTGAAAATTGTTCCAATTATTGCGCATATTCTGCCTGCATTCAAATTACTTAGAGACTTATCGGTGTAAGCGTCTTTGTTCGAGTTATAAATTCCAACTGCTTTACCGTAAAGCACCAGGGCTATGACGCCAAGAATAAGACCCACTAGTCCATTTACACAACAGCAACAAGGTATAGAGAGTATTCCAAGCACTAGAATTGCTGTTGAATTGGGAATTGGGATTTGAGGCTGAATGTTTTGTTCTAATGTTTCCATATTTCTAGGGTTAGTGAGTTTGCATATATAGTGCGAATTTTAAAGTGAATCACGCGGAATTTGTTTCAAAGTATAGCTTTTAATGATGGACGGTAAAAGCAGAGCCATTTGACAATTTCAAAATATAGTTGACTACTATAATCGCCGAGGAGAGTATGAACAGTATAGTGATGATTCTAGCGCCATGTTTGAATTGAAATTTCAAATGGAGGGCAAGAAAAATCAACATGAACATTATTGGCAGTGCCGAAGGATTCATTTGGATGCTTCCTTCGATATCACCTTGAAGTAATTTGAGTATGGCTCGTTGCATACCACAGCCAGGGCAATCAATGCCTGTGGCCGCCTTCATTGGACAAGTCAACAGATGATTCGAAAGCCAGTCAACAACTTCTTTGTAAGCCATGCTCAAATGTAAAGTTAATTACAATATTAATTTTTTTCCATTCATCAAACCTTAACAAATGATTCATATTAACTGAACAAGCATAGTTTTCTTTTGCCAACGTATCAAACGACAATATTTTGACAGAACAATTTGGAATACTAGAACAAGAATTGGCTCACTTCACTCGAGCAATCGGACATCCAGCGCGGGTAGCCGTTTTGCTTGCCATAGCTAAAAATGGAAATTTAGTGGAAGGTGACGTAATCGATGTTCCGCCATTGTCAAAAGCTACTGTAATACAGCATTTGCGTGAATTGAAAAGGGCTGGCCTCATAGACGGTCGCATATTCGGCGTCAAATCAAAGTACTGGATAGATAAAAACAATTTTGAAAAATTTATTAGAGACTTTTCTAGTTTCTCTAGCCAAATTAACATTGAATAAATCACGTAACACTGGCTTAACAAATTAGATTAAACCTTTAACCTTTGAATAAAGCTGTTTTCACTATTTAGCAAAACAACAATGGTTCCTTTGTGTCATCAAAAAAAGAACCTATTCAAATGAGACATTTTCTTTCTTTATTGTTCTCTGTATTAGCAATTGTATCTTATTCGCAAACTGGTCAGATCAATGGAAAAGTCATTGATGAAAAATCAGGTGAAGAACTTTTTGGCGCTGTAGTTCAATTAGAAGGACTATTTATTGGAGCAAACACAGATGGTTTTGGTGATTATTCAATTAAGAATATTACCCCAGGCATATACACGGTGGAATGCAAAATGACTTCATACCACACTAAGAAGATTACAGGAGTAGAGGTTAAAGCGGACGGATTGGTATCTCTCAATATCTCGCTACAGGACATCACGATGGAGATTGCTGAACTTGAAATTGTAGCCTACAGAGATATGGATACGGAAGCTTCTGTTCTGTTAGAATTGAAAGAGGCTAAAGGTGTTGTAAGTGGGGTAGGTAGCACGCAAATTCAAAAATCACCAGACCGGGACGCTTCTGAAGTGGCTCGTCGTATTCCAGGAGTAACAATCATTGATAATCGTTTCGTGATGGTTCGAGGGTTGACAGAAAGATACAATGCAGTAATGATAAATAATGCATTGGCTCCTAGCTTTGAATCTGATGTTCGTTCTTTTTCTTTTGATGTTATTCCAAGTTCAAGCATTGAACGTTTCCTAATTTATAAATCACCTTCACCAGATCTTCCTGGAGAATTTGCTGGTGGAGCTATAAACGTTTTCACTAAGAGCTTTCCTGACGAAGAGTTTTTCCTTGGTTTTGATGCAGGTATAGGCTTTCGTCATGGTACAACAGGTAAGAATTTCATGACCAATGTCGCTTCATCAACAGATTGGCTGGGTTATGATGATGGCATGCGTCAATTGCCATCTGATTTTCCAGAGAATGTGCGTGATATAACTGATCCTGTGAAATTACAAGCACTTGGAAGATCACTACCAAACAATTGGGATAATGAAATTGTAAAGGCTCCAATTGATGGTCGTTATGCTGTGAATTTTGGTAAGAAATTTAAACTGAATGATAAACTCATTCTTGGTAATGTGACCAACATTAATTACAGCAATACAAATCTTAACTACGATTCTTACCGCAAGGATTACAATACTTTCGATGCAGCCACAAGCGAATCAGATACAATTTTTAGTTATGCCGACAACATTTCGCAAAAACAAGCAAAGCTTGGTGTGATGATGAACTGGGGCTTGAAAATTGGAAAACGTCATAGTATTGAGTTTAGAAATTTCTTGAATCAAACTGGTACGCAAGAAAACACGTTGCGCACAGGGACAAACTTTGAAGAAGGAAGCTTGCGTAAAGAGTATGCATACCGCTATAATCAACGTACAATTTTCAGCAGCCAACTTAGCGGAGGTCATGAAGTGTTTGGAAAATTGGGTAAAATCAATTGGACAGTTAGCCACTCACTCACAAGAAGAAGTGATCCAGACTGGAGACGTATTCGCTACACATTGCCTTTGGATGGAAGTTTCGATCAATACCAAGCATACATTCCGTTCAGCGCTCAACCATTTTATCTTGGTCGTTTGTTTATCAATCTCAATGAAGATGTTTGGATGACAGGTGGAAGCTATGAGCATAAATTGAAATTGATGAAAGAAGACAAGGACAATGAGCTTTGGTGGACTGTAAAGGGTGGATTCTATTTGGAAGACAAGCAACGAACTTTTGGAGTAAGAAACCTCGGATACTCAGGATCTTCATTTAGTACATATAGCAACCAAGATCTTGTGACTGCAGAAGTTGGGGATATTTTGGCAACAGAAAATATCAATTATACCAATGGTTTCAAACTAGATGAAGACACCAAAGGATCTGACTCTTATACAGCGTCAAACAGCTTGACAGCAGGATATTTGATGACTTCAATCCCTTACAAGAATTTTATCTTGACGGGTGGTGTGCGTGTTGAACACAACAAGCAACAATTGAATTCAACAACAATTCAAAACAAACCATTGGAAGTAATTCAAGATTCGACCTTGATTCTACCAAGTGCTAACATTTCGTATAATTTCAATGAAAAATCATTGATTCGTGCGGCATTTGGTAAAACTGTAAACCGCCCCGAGTTCCGCGAATTAGCTCCTTATTACTTCTTTGACTTTATTTTTAATAGTATCTATTCTGGAAATGATAGTCTTCAATTTGCTACTGTAATGAACTATGATGTTCGTTATGAGCGATATGCTAGACCAGGTGAGTTTTTCAGTGTGGGTGCATTCTACAAGGACTTTACAAATCCAATTGAGATGTACTTTGCTCCAGGTGTTGGTAGCGGTGGAACAAGAAGCTTCGTGCCAGGAAATGCGCCAAGTGCAATAAGTTATGGAGTTGAACTTGATTTGAGAAAATCACTTTCAGGTGTTACTTCATCAACTTTGGTAGACAAATTCTCTGTTGTAGCGAATGCATCTTTGATTAAGAGTATTATCAAATTGGATTCTAGCACAAGTTCTGGAGAAGATGGAAATATTAATTCGGACGTTAAAGCAGAACGCCCAATGATGGGACAATCTCCTTACGTATTCAATGGAGGGATCTATTTCCAAGATGATTCACTCGATTTAGGATTTAGCGTATTGTATAATGTTGTTGGTCCCAGAATTGTGATTGTTGGTATACCTGGTGTGCCTGAGGTTTATGAGATGCAGCGTCATACTATTGATATGTCGGTTTCAAAAGGTATTACCAAAAATTGGTCAGTTAAACTAGGAGTTCAGGATATATTGAATCAAGATACTCTATTGCTACAAGATGCTAATGCTGACGGTAAGTTGAATAAAGAAACAGATCAAGTAATGCAGTCGTTTAATAGAGGGACATACTTCACGCTGACATTAAAATATCGATTTACGAAAAAGTAATTAGTGCGAATGAAAATGAAAAGCCATCTTGTTTATACAAGATGGCTTTTTAGTTAATACAAATTTTACATTGGTTCGAATTGTATTGATTAGGCTTAACGCATCAATAAAATTTACCTAATTCGATTGTAATGCTTAAGGTTCAATTTTGCGTCACAATTAAAAAATTACCTAAATGAAAAAAGTATTACTCAGCTTTGTCTTAGCTATCATTGCGTTGATCAGCGACGCACAAATCGTAGTACAGGGAGAGATTACCTCAAATACAACCTGGACTAATGCAAACATCTACATTCTTGATGGTTTTGTTTATGTTCGTGATGGTGCAACGTTAACAATTCAACCAGGCACAATCATCAAAGGTGATTTTGCTTCAAAAGGTTCTTTGATCATTGAACGTGGCGCTCGCATTGTTGCTGATGGAACAGCAGAACAGCCAATCGTATTTACTTCTCAAAAACCAGCAGGTATTGACCCTGTAACAACTCAACCATACAGAAACTACGGAGACTGGGGCGGGTTGATTATTTGTGGTCGTGCGTCTGTAAACGCACCAGCAAATGCAGGTAATGGAACAGGTCAAGGTGAAGCTCTTATTGAGGGCGGTGTAGGTTCAGTATACGGTGGTGGAACAACACCAAATAATGCTGATGATAGCGGTATTCTTCGCTTTGTTCGCATCGAATTTGGTGGTATTCCTTTCCAACCAAACAATGAGATCAACGGCCTTACTTTGGGTGGTGTAGGTAGCGGAACTATCATCGAGAATGTTCAAGTTTCTTACTCTGGTGATGATGCTTATGAGTGGTTTGGTGGTACAGTTAACGCTAAGAATCTTGTGTCTTACAAGAACTGGGATGATGACTTCGATACAGACTTCGGTTTCCAAGGCTCAGTTCAATTTGGTTTGATCGTTCGTGATCCAAACATTGCTGACCAATCAGGATCTAATGGTTTCGAATCTGACAACGATGCTACAGGTACAGATAACACACCTAATACAAGAGGTATTTTCTCTAACGTAACTTTCGTTGGCCCACTTGCATTCAACTCAACTATCAATTCTAACTACAAGCGTGCTTTGCACCTTCGCAGAAATACTGAAACTTCAGTTTTCAACTCGGTATTTATTGGACAACCAGTTGGTCTTCTAATCGAATCGAGCAGTACACAAGGAAATGCTACAGCAAACACGTTGCGTTTTCAAAATACTTCAATCTGCCAAATGAATGACTCATTGGCAACTGCTACTTCTGCAAATCCAAACAACATCAATGGATCATTTGATATCTCTGCTTGGTTTAATACAACTGGTTGGAATAATGGTTTGGTGAATACAGTTGGAGAACTTTATTTCAACAACGTATCATTGACTTCTCCTGACTTTACACTTGGCGCCGGTTCACCTCTTGCATCCGGCGCTAGCTTCTCAGATAGCTATATCTCTGGTTCCTTCTTTACACCAACAACCTACAGAGGTGCATTTGGTACTGAAGACTGGACTGCTTGTTGGGCTGAATGGGATCCAATTAACGAGCCTTATACTAGTGCTATCAATAACGAAATTACCGCTACTATTGAAGCTCTTTCTAGCACTTCATTCTGCCAAGGTGGTTCTGTAGAACTTTCTGCTACATCTTCAGATGAAAACGCAACTTATTCTTGGTCTAACGGTGAATCAACTCCAACGATTACCGTAACATCTGCTGGTTCAATCAGCGTGATGGCTACAAGCAGCAACCGCTGCGCAGCTTTCGACGAAATAGAGATTGTGGTTTTTGAAAATCCTTCAGTGTCTGTTTCAGCAAATGGTTCTACTTCTTTCTGCACAGGTGGTTCTGTTGAACTAGTTTCCTCTCAATCAGAAGGCAACGAGTGGTCCAACGACGCTACATCTTCATCTATTACAGTAACATCTTCAGGTGAATATGCTTTGACTTATACAGACGAAAATGGTTGTACTTCAACTTCTAATACAATTAACGTTTCTGTAAGTGATTCTCCAATCCCTACAATTTCATCAAACGGTTCAACTGAAATTTGTGATGGTGACGCTGTTACTCTTACTGCGTCAACTTCAGATACTTATCAGTGGTTCCTAAATGGCGAATCTTTGGATGTTGTAACAGCTTCTGTTGAAGCAACTGCTGAAGGTCTTTACACTGTATTTGTATCTAATGCTGACCAATGCAATGGTGTTGGCACATCCTCACCAATTCTTGTTTCTGTTAATCCTACTCCAGTGGCTGATGGCAGTGCTGACCAAGACCAAGGTAGCTTTGATGTTCAATTCTTGAACAACTCGACTAACGCTACTTCTTATGAGTGGAACTTCGGTGACGGATCAACTTCTACACTTTCTAACCCAAGTCACACTTACGTTGATGGTGGTAACTACACAGTTACTCTTACAGCATATAATGGTGATTGTTCTGATGTTTATACATTCGAATTGAGCGGTGTGAGCGTGACTGAGAATAATGCTACTTCTAGCGTATCAGTTTACCCAAATCCTTCGAATGGTCTTTTGAACCTGAATATCATGAGCATCAACAACGGTGTTGTTTTGACAAATGTTTATGATGTTACTGGGCAATTAGTATTCAATCAAACATTGAGTGTTTCTCAAGGAAGTCAAGTTATTACACTTGATCTTGAACACTTGCAAAATGGCATGTATTTCTTGACAATTGATGAGAACGAAGGTTCTAAATCAATGGTGAAGTTTACTGTACAGCACTAATATTTTTCGATTTGAAATGGAACTACCAGTCGCTGCAAAGTGGCTGGTAGTTTTTTTTGTATCAAAAGTATTCAACGATGATTTCAGCTAGCTCTTGGTGCACATGACCATTGGTGCAATTGATATCGTCGCCGAAAATTGGATTGTGGCCATCGCTGAATTCTGTAACCTTTCCGCCAGCTTCTTGAACGATGATTGTACCGGCTGCCACATCCCAAGGATTGAGTCCATACTCATAAAAACCATCAAATCGGCCACAGGCAACCCAAGCCATATCCAACGCGGCACTTCCTAGTCGGCGCATACCACGGGTGCGATGCATTAAGGTTTGGAAAAGACGCAAGTATTGTTCTTCTCGACCAAAGTCATCATATGGAAATCCGGTCGCAAGAAGCGATGCAGATAGATTTTTTATAGCTGAAACATGAATGGCTTGCCCATTGAGTGTTGCACCATTTCCTTTCGAAGCGGCATACATTTCATTGCTATTGGGATCAAAGATGACTCCTAATATGGGTTGTTTGCCAAACGCGAGTCCAATACTAGTGCACCAAACGGGAACGCCATGAACAAAATTTGTGGTACCGTCGAGAGGATCAATTACCCAGTTATAGCCACCTTCTTTCTTTTCTCCAGTGCCTTCTTCCGCTACGAATCCCGCTTCGGGTAAAATAGCGCTCAAGCCTTCTACAAAGCGTCTCTCACTCTCTTTGTCGACAAAGGTGACAAGGTTATTTGGGGTCTTTAATTCTGCAGTATCTTCATGAGTACGCTGCATTTTCATCCAGCTACCTATTTCACGACTCAAATCGACGACTTGGTTAGTCAGGTTTTTTAATTCATCTTTTGTCATGCTACTAAATTAGTTCTTTTGTTAATTTGACAAGCCTTTAATCCGAAAAGTAAAGTGGATGAGGAATTTTTACAATGAGCAAATTTTTGGATAGTAAATTTTGGTTGGCTTTTGCACTTGTTATTACCGGTGTGATGCTCTTTGTTTTTTATAGGGAAGTCATTCAGCATCCCGGAAGTTTCTTGTTCGGTGGAGGAGGTGATGCGGTAAAGAACTATTTCACCTTTGCTTGGCATGTAAAGTATGACGAATCTTGGCTTCATTTTGCGGGTTCTAATTATCCCTATGGCGAACATGTTTGCTACACCGATGGACACCCCATAGTTAGTTTGTTATTAGGACATTTTGAGATTGTAAAAAACAATCCTATAGCCACTTTAAATATCCTGATGCTGTTATCGCATGTTGCAGGTGTTTATGTGGTGTATCGTTTATTGAAACTTTGGGGAGCAAGTGCATTTATTTCAGCTTTAGGTTCTCTCTCAATAATCTGGCTTCAACCCCAAATTTTTAGAATGGAGGGACATCTTTCTTTGAGCCACGTATGGGTGATTCCATTGTGTCTTTTGTTGGTGACTAAATATTGGAAGAACAGAAGCAACCTCAATTTACTAGTACTACTATTCTACAATTTCTTGATTTTCTTTTTGCATCCCTATCTCGGAATGATGATTTCTATGATACCGATGTGTTTGGGAATTTGCATTCTATTAGCCGCTCGATTCCAACCTCAGGATAAAGGCTATTGGTTGAAAGTGATTGCGGCAGGAGTTGGTCCTGTTTTGCTCTATCTGCTTTTTATGAAGGCCACGGATACCCATAGAGACAGACCCGATGTCGCTATTGGGTTCTTGGACTTATTATCAGGTGTAGACGAAGTATTTGTTCCAAATCACCCACCATTCAGACATCTAATCAGTCAGATTATTAAGATTGAGGGTCAGCAGTGGGAGGGATGGGCTTATGTTGGATTGGCTACAACATTGATACTATTAATCAGCCTGCCAATGCGAGTTTTGAAGGGACCTGCTATCGATCAACGTGATCCATTTATTCGATTGATCTTAGCTTCGTCCATTATTATTCTGTTATTCTCGTTCGGATTTCCATTTGCCAATGGCTTTGAAGGGTTGTTAGATAAATTGACCTATGTGCAACAATTTAGAGCCCCCGGGAGATTTGCGTGGGTTTTTTACTTTACGGTTATTCCGTTTGCGTTTTTGATTCTGCATGGATGGACACAAAAAATTCTTCAAACGAAATACAAAGTATTCTCCATAATCTTGCCTGTAGTCGTTTTTAGCCTTTTTATAATTGAAGGATTTGAAGCGCAAAAAGGCGTTGCGGTTCGAACTTGTAGTCATTCTAATTTTCTTGAAAATCCAGAATTGGCGAATGTTCAGCGAGCGCTTTCAGATCCACAATTGAAATTAGCCAATGCTATCGTCCCTTTGCCGTTTTTTCATTTCGGCTCTGATTTCATCGGCGTAAATACCAACGATTCAACACGAGTGGAAGCTATGTCGCTATCGCTAATTGCTCAGATTCCCCTTGTAGCATCTGCAAATCCGAGAGTTTCTCTTACAGAGTCAAGAAATATCATGAATTTATTCGGTCCAGCAATTAGTACAAAAAATGTGCTGAGTGATTTGGATCCGGCAACTAAGTTCTATTTATTTCAAACTAATCGAGCTTCAGACTACTCTCAGACATGGTATTTCCCAAAAGATACCACACTATGGTTCATGCAAGACTTTGTGAAATTACATGAAGATGTTAATTCTATACTCCATAATGGTGATTCGCTCGCACTACTTCAGAAATTGGAAACGATTGGTATGTCTCATTCAACAGGGCATATACTGTTTCAAAATTTTGATTTTTACAAAGACGATGCTGGTGTTCAAGAGTATATCGTGTTGGATGAATTCGAACCTGGTCAATTGATTTTTGGTGAAGAATACGAAGCATCAGTTATGGTCTACGCAGAGGATTTACACAAAGTAAACCTCTCTATGGTCTTTGAAAAGACAGGTGATAAATCGGAGTGGCTTTATACCACTAGCCCTTCTAAATCATTCAAATCTTATTGAGATAGCAGCTTAGTGTCCATTCGATTTACGCCCCCAGATTCAACTTCTTCCTACAAGTTATTTTTAAAGAATAGTGAGGTAAGACCTAAACTATACTTGTATGGAAAGTGTTTTGTCAGAAACACCAAGGATGTCATATTTGAAGGTAATTTCCCATCTTCCAAAGGAGATTACATTCGCATAAATCACATTCCATTTAAAGTGGATTAATCAATCCGATTTCGTTACTTTTGTTTTATGCCAATTAATATAGACCGTCGAAAAATACAGAACGTTAGCAGACTTGAAATGCTTGCTAAACAAGCTGTTGAGGGTTTTATTACAGGTATGCATAAAAGTCCATTTCATGGCTTTTCTGTTGAGTTTGCTGAGCATCGTCAATATAATAGCGGAGAAAGTACGCGTCATCTTGATTGGAAGCTACTGGCTCGAACGGATAAGCACTTTGTAAAACGATATGAAGAGGAAACCAATCTTAGATGTCAAATTCTAATCGATTGCTCAGCTTCAATGTTTTTTCCCAATGGCGTTGCGCCAGAAGGTGATGAACTTAATAAATTGAAATTCTCTATTTATGGAGCTGCTGCAATTATTGAATTGCTGAAACACCAAAGGGATGCGGTTGGACTTTCTTTTTTCTCAGATAAGATTGATCTCAATACGAAAACTGGAAGTAGTGGATCACATGTCAATTATCTTTTTAATGAATTAGAAAGACTACTTGAAACTGTGAACGGAACTTCGGCAAAGAAATCTTTTGTTACTGATACAATTCATGAGATTGCTGAGAGCGTGCACCGCCGTTCAATGGTCATTATTTTCAGTGATATGATGGACAATTCATCCAAATCAGACGAATTGTTCTCCGCCCTTCAGCACTTAAAGCACAACAAGCATGAGGTTGTTCTTTTCCATGTGGTAGACCGTTCCAAAGAAATGCTTTTTGAATATGATAATCGCCCATACACTTTCACAGACCTTGAAAGTGGCGAGGAAATCAAGGTAAATCCAGGCGATATTCGTGAAACGTATATCAAGAATATAGAAGCATTCAAAACAGATTTGAAATTGAAGTGTGGCTCCTATGCAATAGATTTCGTGGAAGCAGATATTCATGAAGGCTTTAATCATGTATTGCTGCAATACATGATTAAGCGTCAAAAAATGAATGCTTAATAGTCTACTGAAAATGTTTTGCCTTCATCGGCTAAGTCTACATTTTCGAATTCTTCTTTTGCTTCTACTAGAAACTGTTCTTCTTCGTGATATCTCGAACTAAAATGCCCGAGTATTAATTTTTTCACGTTCGCCATTCTAGCAATTTTAGCTGCTTGGCGAGCAGTAGAGTGGAATGTGTGTTTCGCACGTTCCAACTCAGAATCTAGAAAAGTGCTTTCATGATAAAGGAGATCTGAATCTGCAATATGCGGAATCAACGTTTCCCAATACATTGTATCTGAGCAATAGGAGTATTTTCGACTTCTATCAGGAGTTATACAAGCATCAATAGGATCGATGGTTTCACCATTTTCAAGCGTCAATACATTGCCATGCTTCAATTCAATAATTTGAGAAGGTTGAAGATCATATTTACTAATCACTCCTTTTTTGACCTTAGGGACTTTGGGCTTTTCACAAAATTGGAATCCACAGCATTCTATTCTGTGCTTTAATGGAATAGAATACACTTCAAGTGTTTTGTCTTCGTATAGAAGTTGTTTCTCCTTATCGGAGGTAGGAAAGAAATTAATGGTGTAATCTAAATACGTTTCTGAAACTTTAAAGCTGAGGTCGAGCAATGCTTTAAGGTCTGGAGGTCCGTACAAATTGAGTTCGCCTTTGTTACCCAACAAATGAAGACTGCTGAGAAGTCCGATAAGACCTAAATAATGATCACCATGAAGATGCGATATGAAGATATGCTGTATTCGTTGAATCTTGATTTTTTGCTTGCGCAAAGCCATTTGAGTCCCTTCTCCGCAATCAACTAGAAATAGTTTGTCGTGGAGATTAACTATTTGAGCCGACGGATTGTGGCGAAGGGTAGGAGTGGCCGCTCCGCATCCTAGTATGGTTACATCAAATGTCATATTACAAAAGAGGCCTTCCATAGGAAGGCCTCGTATATCTTAGGAGATAATTTTAGTGTTGTACGATCAACTTTTTAGTCAATCTCTTTTCGCCTGATTGTATGGTGTAAAGATAAACTCCATTTTTCAAATCAGAAGTCTCAAGTGAATAGGTGTTTTTTCCTTGTTTACCGCTGATAGTGCGAGAAAGAACTTGCTGTCCCATTAAGTTGTAAACCGAAAATTGTACTGCATCGTTTTGAGGCAACTCGAAAGGAATTATAGCTTGGTTGTTTGCTGGGTTTGGTGAGCTCTGACCTAGTGAAAAGTCAAATGCAGCAACTTCCTCTTTAACAGAAGCCACTCCAACTTCCAAAGTGTAGCCTTCGAAAGTATAGCCTGCTGCTTGAGCTGTTCCAAAAGTGAAGTAACCGGTAGCATAAATTTTTACTGGAAAAGAACCAGCCATATTTGGGGTACCGGAGATATCACCGCAATATGCGCCACCCGCCATGAAATTACATGGGATAGGAGAATCACCATTGTTATTGCAAGTAACATTCAAGCCCAAATTTTCAATGTTGAATTCCAGTGCACCTATTGTATAGGTAATGCTATCAAGACTCAAAGAGTCAATAGCCAATGGCAGCTCTGGAGCGCCAGGGATATCACTTATCAGAGCAGGAGCTTTTACAAAAACGATATCATTGTAAGGAACGCCTACTTGGCCAGGGTCAAAGTTTTCACCTACAGATGGATCCGGAGAAACACCAAAAGGATTTGCTCCCCAATCGAAGGAGTTAGGGTCACATTGGCTGAATGTGACAACTGAAGCTAGTAAAAATGAAAAAGAAAGTAAGGTTTTTTTCATATGTAAAAAATTATAATTCTCTCTCAACTTCTTCCATGTA
>JBIIBU010000169.1:0-4561 GCA_044239235.1 Flavobacteriales bacterium | reverse complement strand
ACCCGTCAACCTCAATTCAAAATTGACAACGGAAGTAGTTCCTTGCTTGATTTTTACCGTTTGCGCTTGATACCCCACATTCGTGCAACGCAAAGAGTCACTGCTGTAATATGTTTCGATGCGATAATTTCCATTCTCGTCTGTGACAGCACCAGACTTGGTGCCGAGAAAAAAAACAGGCGCAAACATCATCGCTTCCTTCGTGTCAGCATCAATTACTCGACCTGAGACAATAGTCTTCTGGGCCAACGAATTGATGGCAAAAAGCGCAAGCACTAAAAATGCTGAAAAGCGAATTGTCCACTTCATAAATATGTTACGAAGAAACTAAAAAAAAGTGACAACTCGCGGAGCAAAAAATCAAACTGTAACTATCGAATGTTGATAGGTTTATTTTTGACTTTCAAACGCCTTGACACCACAATCCAACCACTTCACATATTCTTCCACATTGGGAGTATAGCCAACTGGTTTGTTGAGTAATTTTTCCTCCGGTGAAACAATACAATACCATGGTTGAGAATTGCTATTAAATGTTTCAATTTGGAATGCAGACCAGCGATCACCATACGTTTTGATCTCCTTCGTCTTGCCTGTTTTCATTGAAGTATAGACCTCTTGTAATTCAGCAGGAAGTTCTTTTCTATCATCTACGTAGAGAGAAACAACGATGAAATCTTTTTCCAATTTACTAAGTACTTCTGGCTTAATCCAAACGTGCTCCTCCATCTTACGACAGTTTACACAAGCGTAACCAGTAAAGTCGAGAAACAATGGCTTGCCCTCTCTTTTTGCTCGTTCAAGGGCAGCAAGATAGTCGTGCTCGCAATCAAGATTGTGAGGACAATCTTTCTTGTATGTCCAAGAATAACCAACTGGAGGCGCAAGTCCACTCAACAATGAAAGCGAGTTGAACGTGTCATATTTTTCGTTGTATGTAAATCCAGTTGCTAGATAAACACCGAAAGCAATGAAAAGAGCTCCGAAACTTAGGCGGAACCAACCGCGTTTTTTGATCGGGCTATCATGCGGGAATTTAATAAAACCAAAAACGTACAATCCAGTGAGGATGGCGATAACGATCCATAATCCAAGGAACAATTCATATTTCAAAATATTCCAGTGCGCTACCATATCCGCTTGTGAGAAGAATTTCAACGCAAGAGCAACTTCCACAAAACCTAAAACCACTTTTACCGAATTCAACCATCCACCAGATTTTGGAAGTGACTTCAACATACCTGGGAATGCAGCAAAAACAGCAAAAGGAATTCCGAGTGCAAGTCCAAATCCGCCCATACCGGCGGTAAGCTGAATAGCACCACCATCATTTGAAAGCGAGCCAGCAAGTAGTGAACCCAAGATTGGACCGGTACAAGAGAATGATACAATTGCAAGTGTAAGGGCCATAAAGAAGGAACCTACTAGTCCACCAACATTCGATGCATTGTCCATCTTATTGGCCAATGAAGATGGCAAGGTGATTTCAAAATAGCCAAAAAAGGAAATTGCAAACACGATGAAGATCACGAAGAATGCGATGTTCAAAGGGACGTTAGTCGAAATATTATTCAAAATATTTTCATCGATGGATGTGAAAATATGGAAGGGCAAACTCAACAAAAGATAAATCCCAAAGATGAATCCACCGTAAATCGCTGCATTGATAACACCTTTCTTTCTGCTTTGTCCAGCGCTCTTGGTGAAGAAACTCACCGTAAGCGGTATCATTGGGAATACACAAGGAGTAAGAAGTGCAATCAATCCGCCCAAGAACCCAAGGATAAAAAGGTCCCATAAACTTGAACCTTTAACAGGTGCCGAGACCACTGTTCCACAATCCGCATAAACAGGATTGTCTAAATCTATAGAGGGAATAGAGTAGCTAAATTTCGAAGGACCGCCTATTAGATTTCCCGTCAAAGGATCATACTCAGCGCCTGTGCCTGTAGCAAGATCCACTTTGAAATGCACATCAGAAGGAGGCAAACACTTCTCATCATCGCAACACATAAAATTTACAATACAATCCACTACAGGCTTTTTACCAGCAGAAGTTTTGATGCGTTGTTTGAACTCAACTGTTTTTGAGAAAAAAGACAAATCCATCATAAAGTTTGGATCATATTTTTTTTCTGGTTGTGGTTCTTCGGTTACTCCAACAGTAGAGTAATCCGCAGAGTTTTCAAATTTGAAAGAAGTAGCTACAGGACCATCACCGGTGATTTTTTGAGAATACAAATGCCACTTTTCATCAATCACAGCAGTGAAAATAATCTCGTACATATCGTTACCCAGATCAACGGACTTCACTGTCCATTTCACAGGCTTCAAAATGCCTTTAGTATTGAGGTTTTCAGCAGGAGCTTCTTCTGCGATTACTTCTCCTTGCTTCGCGGTAGGAACAACTTTTACTTTAAAATTAACCGGATCAGGGAAAATGCAACGGGCATCATCACATGCCATGTACTCTAGATTTCCCTTTACTTCAAACTCTTCCGTTCCTTTGAACTTGATTCTTTGTTTGAATACCGCAGTATTCTCAAAGTAATTGAGTTCCATATCAAAGTTTGGATCATGGTGTGTGATGTACTTGCCCTCTTTCCAACCTCCAGAAGTAGTGAACTTGTCTGATTTTGTCAAAGACAATTTGGTAGGAATTGGACCTGAATCCGCAGCCTTTGGATCTGAAGAAATGATTTGGGCATAGACGTGCCATTTACTCTCGATAGTTGCTGTAGCAATAATATCCGCTTCCGTTTCTGAAATCAATTCAGACGAAAACTTCCACTTCACTGGATCTACTATTTGAGCAGAAGCAACAAATGGGAGGATTCCTGCAAGTGCTATCAAAAACTTCTTCAAAATATCTGTCTTCATGCCAATGTGATTTTCTTATTGGCTCAAATGTAGCGCATCCAAATACATGGCGTTCCACGAAGCAAAAATTTAATTGGATTTTCAAAGCATAAAAAAACAGGGAAACCCCTGTTTTAATAATCAATCCAAAAATAAATCCTTGGTTTCCCAAAGCAAAATTCTAGTCTTTACTTTCAATTCTCAATGAACTCTACATCTAAGATGCAGTGTATCGGAAGGGTATTCCCATGATCCAATACTATTGCATCGTCTGCTGTAACGAATACGCGTGTGCGCATCCTTTTCAGTTCTAAATCATCTTGATAAGTAAGTATCACTTCTGTCTGGTCAATTCCTTCTAAAGTCATTGCGCGCAAAAGCTGTGCTGTACGTTTAATCCTGTCTCTTTGATTGCGGAGCACATCATCTGATTTGAAATTGTGCTTTTCAATACTAAACCGAAGAGGGTCGGTAAATTTCGTTGGCTTCATAATTCTTGTTAGGTTAGGCTTATAACGGGCCTACCCCAACAAAGGTTTCACTCGACGGTAATTGTCCACATGGTGGTGGTGCTTTCAGTCAATTTAAATTTTTCTGAAATCCGCATTCCAACTACCCATACAATCTCACCATTGCTTTCTAAAACAAGTACCTTTCTTTTTTGGGACAACTCCACTTTTTGACTTATTAAAAAGTCGCTCACCTTCTTTCTACCATTCATTCCAAAGGGTTGGAAATGGTCGCCCTCCCTCCAATTTCTTAGCACTAGTGGAAACTCCAATTTATCAAAATCAAAAACGCCTACATATCTACTCTTCAAAAAATCTTGGTTGACTTCAGACTTCTCGATGCGGATGCACATAGGAAAATCTAATGCAGTTGTTTTTTCATCAATCTCTAAAAACACATCCTCATTCTCCTTTCTTCTGACCATGCGAGCAGATTCACGCTCCCGGAAAATTTCCCAATTTTGAGATTCTAGTTTTTTTCCTATTCCGCTATTGAGCAGATTCAGAAATTCTTCTGCCCTTTGATCAGTAAAGTCGGTAAATCTGAGAATGTATGCAGCTCTCAAAATATCGAATCCATCAGCTCTTCTCCACCCATCAGCGATAAGAATATCAGTCTCGGTAACTTGCAGAAATCTATCCACTTCCATCCCCAGCATAGAGTTGATATAATCCTCACTAATCGCATTGAGATTATTTCTTTTCAAAAGCATTTCATGAAATCCCGGCTGCATTAATTCGACAATCGGAATCATCTCGTTGCGAATTTTATTTCTCGAATAATCTGATTTTGCATTAGAAGAATCTTCGCGCCATGGCACGCTGTAACCCAATGCGATATCATGTATTTGTGATTTTCGCATGTGCAAGAATGGACGAATGACAGCGCCTTGAATGGCTTTCATTCCTCTTGGAAAGAAACTATAACTGCCTCGGATAAACTTAAATAGCAAGGTCTCCACTTGATCATCTTCGTGATGGGCCACGGCAATATACTTTGCGTGATGCTCCTCTAACACATCATAAAAAAAACGATATCTAAACACACGTGCGTTATCCTGCAGATTTCCCTTTCGCATTTCATCAGGATTGGCTTTTCGAACATAACAAGGCACAAATAGCTTTTCGCAATATTCTTCAACCAACTTCTGATCTAAATCCGAAGCTTCGCCTCGAAGGCCATAGTTGACATG
>JBIIBU010000167.1:0-4568 GCA_044239235.1 Flavobacteriales bacterium | reverse complement strand
TGCATAGTAAAAAAAACTTTCCTCTTTAATAAATCATGGTAATCTGCTTGAGATCGGCGCTGATTTTATTTCCCTCTGAATCGAGGAGGATAAGGTGACCTAGAGTGTTTACACCTTGAATTATTGCAGTTATCATTCTGTCCTCGAAAATGAATTCAGCTTTTTCATTCTTTTTGAAAAGATGTTTTTCGTATTCTGCTTTAATAAAATCTTTTTGACCTGATTCAAGTCGGCTGTACCAATTGTCGAAATAGGCGATTACGCTTTTCTGCACTTCAGAAAGCGAAATAAATTGGGAGATTACATTCTTAATTGAAGTCGCCTTGGGAATCATGAATTTCTCTTGGTTAACATTTATTCCGAAACCGATAATAGCGCTTTGAATTTTGAAATCAGACCAATTATTTTCAATTAGAATACCGCATACTTTTTTATCATCAACTATAATGTCATTGGGCCATTTGATGAAAACGTCTTTGTTTGTCAGGGTATCTATTGCATCTCTAATTGCCAATGCAATGATGCGCGAAAGCATGAAGGTTTCGTCTGGTGCTAGAAAATTTGGGTAAACAATTATGGAAGCTAAGAGGTTATCACCTTTAAATGCAGTCCACGAAGAACCGCGCTGACCTCTGCCATTGGTTTGCTCTTGTGCCGTTATGACAGTGCCCGCGGGTGGTCTTGACAGTTTGAGCAGGTTGGCAGCATAGTTGTTCGTCGAGTCAACCGTATCCAAATCAATGATTGCGCGATCCCGAAAAGACATAATTGGGTGAATTGCTTTCTAATTTGGTGGCAAGTTACTCAAGACACTACGAAGTCGATTACTTTTGCTGACATCACGAAAATTGTTTCATGGCGAAAAGAAAAAAGAAAGAAGATACCGAGATACTACTCGGAGAAATAGTAAAAGGCATGCAAGAGGTTAGAGCACGAGAAATTGTGGTCATTGATCTCAGAGGTGCCGACGGTGCAATGGCAGATTATTTTGTCGTTTGTCACGGTTCCAGTTCTACACAAGTTGAAGCGATTTCCCGTTCGGTCGAACGCGAAACTTTGCTTAACCTAGGTGAAAAGCCCTTCCACGTGGAGGGAAAACAAAACTCTCAATGGATTTTGATGGATTACTTCAATGTGATCGTTCATATTTTCAATGAGACTACCCGCAACTACTATGCATTGGAAGATTTGTGGGCAGACGCTGACTTCACGCATTATGAGGAAGTGGCATAATTAAATTGTATATTTAGAAACTACGAATAGGAAATATGGCAGACGAACAACCGAAGAGAGCCCCCGGCTCAGGATCACAAGATCCGAAAAAGGGAATGAATTTTTATTGGATCTATGCGTTAATCGCTACGATTTTAATTGGAATGTTGATTTTTCAGAGCGGGGGGGATGGCACAGCTACGAACTACTTTGAATTTAAAAAATATGCTGAAAAAGGCTTTATTGATAAATTGGAATACGATGGTGTAAAAGCTATTGTTTACCTCAATCAAACAGGTCAAGACTCTATTTTAAAGAACTCCGGACAAAGCTCCACGAGCCTCTCAAAAAGCGGTGATTTCTGGTTCAATATTCCTCCCGGTGAAGATTTCATCAAAGAAATCAATGCGCTTGGAGAATTGAAGTCATTTAGAGTTGTATATCTACCTCCCAACGAAGCAGCACAAAGCTTGTTCTATTGGATTATTGCAATTGGAATTATGATTGTAGCTTGGGTATTCATCATGCGTCGAGTTGGCGGTGGTGGCGGACCAGGCGGACAAATCTTCAATATTGGAAAATCGAAAGCCACCTTGTTTGAAAAAGGCAAGGGCTCTCAGATTACTTTCAATGATGTGGCTGGTCTTGAAGGAGCAAAGCAAGAAGTACAAGAGATTGTAGATTTCTTGAAACATCCAAAAAAATACACTGAACTCGGTGCTAAGATTCCAAAAGGAGCTCTACTTGTAGGCCCTCCAGGTACTGGTAAAACGATGCTTGCAAAAGCTGTTGCTGGTGAAGCACAAGTTCCATTCTTCTCGTTGTCAGGATCTGACTTTGTTGAAATGTTTGTTGGAGTGGGTGCGAGCCGTGTGCGTGATCTTTTCCGTCAAGCGAAAGAAAAAGCACCTGCGATTATCTTTATCGACGAGATTGATGCTATTGGCCGTGCACGTAGTAAAAGCGTGAACTTTGGAAGTAATGATGAACGCGAAAATACACTTAACCAACTTCTTACTGAGATGGATGGTTTTGGTACAAACTCAGGAATCATCATTCTAGCAGCTACAAACAGAGCTGATATTCTCGATAAAGCACTTCTTCGTGCTGGACGATTCGATCGTCAGATTTATGTAGATATGCCAGACTTGAATGAGCGTGTACAAATCTTCAATGTTCACTTAAAAAATGTGAAACGCGATGATTCTGTTGACGTCGATTTCTTGGCGAAACAAACTCCTGGTTTCAGCGGAGCTGATATTGCAAACATTTGTAATGAGGCAGCATTGATTGCAGCAAGAAAGAATAAAACTTCAGTGGGTAGAGAAGACTTCTTAGATGCGGTAGACCGCATCATTGGTGGACTTGAGAAAAAGAATAAGATTATCACAGCCGAAGAAAAATCAACTATTGCCTACCATGAAAGTGGTCACGCAATCATCAGTTGGTTGCTTGAGCACGCTTCTCCACTCGTGAAAGTGACTATTGTTCCTCGCGGTCGTTCATTGGGAGCGGCATGGTATCTTCCTGAAGAAAGACAGATTACAACAACCGAACAAATTTTGGATGAAATGTGTGCAGCCCTAGGTGGACGTGCAGCAGAAGAAGTTGCATTCGGTAGAATTTCAACTGGGGCACTTAGCGATCTTGAAAAAGTAACTAAGCAAGCTTATGCAATGGTTTCTGTTTATGGTTTGAACAAGAAAATTGGTAACCGCAGTTATTACGACAGCAGCGGCGAATCACAATTCACCAAGCCATATAGCGAAGAAACAGCTCGTGTAATCGACGAGGAAGTAAGCAAAATCATTGAGAAAGCATACGAGAAAGCAAAAGATCTTCTGTTTCAAAACAAAGAAAAACTCGATAATTTGGCGAAAAAACTTCTTGAAAGAGAAGTTATTTTCAAGGATGATTTGCTTGAAGTATTAGGCGAACGCCCTTGGGGAGAGCGCAATGTAGAGACTCAGCCAATCGCTGAATAATATTGATTTGATAGACGGATACGGCAAGCTTACAATCTTAGTTGTAAGTTTGCCCCCGTTAAATTAGACCGATTTGAATAATCTTACTGTAAGAACCATAGCGGGATTTGTATTCACCACAGTGGTGATTGGTTCAGCGCTGCTTGGACCGTGGGCATTAGGCGCGGTCTTTTTCTTTTTTGCTCTAGTAGGACTGTTTGAATTCTATCAAATGGTTTCTCATGACTCTCAAGAAAAACCTCGTACTGTCTTTGGTTTTGCGTTGGGAATCGGACTCTATGTGATGCTGATGTTTCATGCAATGGACAAGCTAGAAAGTGTTGCTTTCTGGTTGCTTGTCCCTGTCCTTGTTCTCCTTTTAGTGGCTGAACTTATTCATCTAGATAAAAGAGCTGTTGACCATATTTCTGTTACAGTAATGGGACTGTTCTATGTTATCATCCCTTTTGCAATGGTCAACGATTTGGCTTTCATCACCGGTAAGTTTGAATGGGAGATTCCTCTTGGATTTTTCATTATTCTATGGGGGAATGATACAGCAGCCTATATCACGGGAAAATTTCTTGGTCGCACTAAGCTTTATGAAAAAGTTTCTCCCAACAAAACTTGGGAAGGTTTAATCGGGGGTATTGTAGCAGCGATATTTGGAGGTTATATTTTATCAAAGTACTTTGTGTCACTAGATGCCAAGGACTGGATGATTGTAGCTGGAATAATTGCTGTGTTTGCCAACTTAGGAGACCTTTTTGAATCGCATCTAAAAAGAAGTTATGGAGTAAAAGACTCCGGTAATATTATCCCAGGTCATGGAGGTGTTCTTGATCGTTTCGACGGTTTATTGCTTGCATTGCCTGTTGTTATTTTCTATCTCAAATTTATTCAGTCATGACAATCCACAAGGAAGGAACGAAGATTCTACTCACAACATTAACAGTTCTTGTCGCTATTTGCGCAGGTGTTTTTTATCTAACTGAAATTGCATGGCTTCGCTACTTCATTGTAGGTGCATCACTGATAGTTTTCTTTTTGTTTTTGCAATTTTTTCGTTTGCCAAAGCGCGTCAATACAGCGGGTCCAGAAGATTTGGTTGCGCCTTGTGACGGAAAAGTTGTAGTAATTGAAGAAGTAGAGGAACCAGAATACTTTAAAGGAAAACGCATTCAAGTATCGATTTTTATGTCGCCTATTAATGTGCATGCCAACTGGGTGCCATGTGAGGGTGAAGTAAAATACACGAAGTATCATCCAGGACTTTATCTTGTTGCTTGGCATCCAAAAAGTAGCACTGAGAATGAAAGAACTACAGTAGTTATTGAACGCAAGCCAGGACAGGACGTGCTATTGAGACAAGTGGCGGGGGCTGTAGCACGA
>JBIIBU010000166.1:0-4585 GCA_044239235.1 Flavobacteriales bacterium | reverse complement strand
CATTAGTAACTCTAATTGTTGCTGCAATTGCAATTGTGTTGGTGACGACAATTTCTTGTTCATGCACTGGAAAAACGCTCAGCCAAGAAACGAAGCAAGCGACTGATACGGTGAAGACCTTTCAAGTTTCTTCTGTGATTGAAAATATCTTTTACAATCTTCCGCTCGAAAAATCTCGATTAGAATTGCGTGAAGTCATTCTGAATGATAAAAGATTTATTTTAACAGACACTACTTTCAATGACTTCCCTCCTCCAACTTTTTTCATGGGGATTACTTCAGACAAAGGACTTATCAAAAATAACCCAGAGTCCATTCAGGTTATGTTGGTTTATGGTAATGCTGCTTTGGTTACGGAGAAAGGTGGTGAAGAGTATTTTGATAAACATCCAATGATTTTAGAGTGTCAATATTTCTTTTCCAATAAAGACAGCGCTGATGCTGAGTATGAGCGATTACTTAAAATGGTTCAACCCATTTTCACAGACACAACTTCAATACAAGATGATAGATGGGAATCGGAATTCTCAAAAGGTAAAGAAAAAATGTGTAGGAAAGATCTTCAATCATTTCGACCCATACTATAGATTATCGATATCAACAATATCATTCACTCCCTATAAAGGATCCAAAAGCTACTTCGTCCTCAACATCTCATTCAGCAAGGAGGACGTCTGATTCCGGATTTCGGATTCCGGATTTCGGATTTCGAAATCAGGAATCAGGAATCAGGAATTAGGAATCCGCCCTTCGACAGGCTCAGGGACCTTTCAGGAATCAGGAATCAGGAATCAGGAATTAGGAATCCGAAATAAACAACTACATTTGAATAGAAAATATTGGGTTCTCCAACTTGGTGTTTTCGTGCTCTCTTATCGTGTGATTAATTTCTTATTTTAATTAAAAAAAACCAACGTTATGAACGGAGCACATTGGCATTTAGTGGTAAATCATTTACCAATCATCTTCCCTATGGTAGGGGCAATCGTAATGATTGTTGGACTCGTTTCGAAATCAGAAGCTGTAAAACGCACTTCACTTATGATTTTTGTTATAGGCGCTCTTGCGAGTGTTGCCGCCATGTCCACAGGTGAAGGCGCGGAAGAAGTGGTAGAAAATATAGCTGGCGTTACCGAAAACTATATTAAAACTCACGAAGAAGCAGCAGAAACCTTCGCACTATTATCCTATGTGCTCGGAGGTATTTCACTAGTTGGGCTATGGGCTAGCTTCAAACAAAAAACGTTCTCCTCCATCCTCACATTATCTACACTCACTTTATCATTCGTGGTTCTATTCTTTGCAAAACAAACCGGCACCACAGGCGGCGAAATCAGACACACCGAGATCAGAACTGGCACTGCACTTCCGACAAACGCAAATGAGGAAGGCGACGACGACTAGATGGTAGTTGGTAGTAGGTGGTAGGTAATTGGTAGCAGGTGGTATACATGAGTTGCGCCTCGCTCTGAAGGACAATAACAACTTACAATGCAATTATGACTGAATCAACAACGAAGTATTTATTCTTCACCGGTAAAGGTGGGGTCGGTAAGACGTCATTGGCTTGTGCAACAGCTGTAGAAATGGCTGACTCAGGTAAAATGGTATTGCTTGTAAGCACTGACCCTGCATCAAACTTGAAAGATGTATTAGACAGTCCGGTTAATGAAAACATGAATCCAGTAAAAGGTATTGACAAACTTTTTGCTATCAATATTGATCCTGAAAATTCAGCCGAAGAATATAGAAACAGAGTAACTCAGCCTTTAGAAGGAATTTCTTCGAAAGAAGAAATAAAAAAAATACGAGAAGACCTTTCAGGAGCATGCACGACTGAAATTGCATCGTTCGATGAGTTTTCCCGATTTGTATCAGGAGAAACTGAAGGGACAAAATTTGATGTAATCATTTTCGACACAGCACCTACAGGACACACATTGCGACTGCTTGAACTACCTGCTGCTTGGTCAAGTTTTACAGATGAAAATCCCGATGGCGCATCCTGCCTTGGACCTACCTCCGCGCTCAAAAGTGGTAAAGAAAGATATCACACCGTCGTAAACAGACTGCGTGATCCTCTATTGACTAGTTTTTATATCGTGGCAAGGGCTGAAAAAGCCTCGTTAAAAGAAGCTTCGAGAACGAGCGATGAAATGAAAGAACTAGGAATGAGTAATCAACTACTATGCATCAATGGTGTTTTCAAAGCAATCAATAAAAACGACTTGCTTGCTGTAAAAATTGAAGCAATAGGCAACGAGCAACTAAATGCCATTCCCAACAATCTAAAGAACTTACCATTAAAGACTTTTCCTCTCTTGCCATACAATGTTTTGGGAATTGAAAAACTTCGTTCATTGTTTAGCATTAGACTTCAAAAATCAATTTCAGAAAACAATTTACCACAATCAGAAACGCCAACTCAGTTATTAATGGGCATAGAACAGCTCGTTGATGAACTTTGTACAAATCAACAAAACGGACTTATTATGACAATGGGCAAAGGAGGCGTTGGTAAAACAATTGCCGCTTCTGCCATTGCCGTTTTACTCGCAAACAAAGGCTTTGAGGTACTTTTAACAACGACAGACCCTGCTGCACATATTCAAGATTTTATTGAACAATTAGGAGAACTCCCATCAAACTTGACAGTAGAGTGCATAGATCCGAAAGTGGAAACGCAGCGGTATACAGAAAAAATACTAGAACATAAAGGAAAAGGGCAGTCTGAAGATGCTAAAAAACTAATACTGGAAGATTTAAAATCGCCCTGCACAGAAGAAGTAGCTGTTTTTCACGCCTTCTCTAAAGCCATTAGTATGGCAAAAAGAAAATTTGTAATAATGGATACCGCTCCAACAGGCCATACACTTTTGTTATTAGATACTGCTGGTAGTTATCATCGGGACATTATGAGAAACAATATGAATGCAGGACGACTCAGAACACCTTACATGGCTTTGCAAGACCCGACATTATCAAAAATAATTTTAGTTTCCTTGCCAGAGACAACTCCAATGCGTGAAGCAGGAGACTTACAAAACGATCTAAAAAGAGCAGGGATCAAACCTTATGCTTGGTTAATAAACCAAAGTCTATCAATGCTTTCAGGAATCTCAGATCCTTTGTTAAAAAGTCGTGCAAGTGCAGAAATTGAAATAATAAAAACCATCAAATCCAACTACGCCGACAGAACATTCGGAATTCCATTTATCGCAGAGAAGAAATTACTTCCCGCATTGTTAGCGAGACATCAAAGCATCACAACCAAAGTCACCTCCTAGGTTCAAGACAGTTCCCCACTTCCCAAGCCATGAGCCCATCGATTTCGGATTACTGATTTCGGATTCCGAAATTAGAAATCCGGAATTAGAAATCACTGCATTCACTGGCGCACTGCGACACTCTTTGATTTTCAATATGGCTTCTCTATTTTCACTTCAATCTTTTTAAATATTCGCAAAAAGCATATTAATAATAAACTTTAGCTCATAATTCAATACAGCAAAAAAAGCAAAATGTGATTTTCCTTATTAGAAAATTACTCCTAGTAAAATATGCACTCAAATAAAAAGTCATGCTAAAAAAAGTATTAATTCTTGTTGTTTTCTTTCAGAGCATTTCTCCGAGCTATGCTCAAGAGAATTGTTTGTTTAAAAATCCCTTATGCTTCTACAACACGGATATACTTACGTATTTGCAAGTGCTTCACAAGAATCAGCAGTACGAAAAGATGACACCTTTCTTTTATGGTCCGTATTTAAATAATTCAAATACAGATCTTGTAAACAAACTAAGTAATGTTGATTTTGGATACTCCTTAAAACGAGTTGGAGTAAAATAAATGGAAAAGAATAAGTGGTCATTAACATATCAACGCACCATTATGGGCACAAATGAGAATTTCAAAATTGAATGTGCGCTTATCAATGATACATGCAGGATATTCATCGACCAGAACCAATGGAATAAAATATTTGAAAAATAGGCCAACACGAGAGTAAATACTATCACTGCGAAGCCCAATTGTAATTACCTCAAATATTTATCCATCAGATTATGCCAACCCCTTCTAAATCTCGCTTTGTCTCCGGAAATCAATGTGCAAAAAAACTTTATTTTGATATTAACCATAAAGAATTGAAGTCTGCAACAAGTGAGCAAAAGCAAGCAATATTTGACTCAGGTCACAGGGTTGGCATCTTAGCACAGCAGGTTTTCCCTAATGGAAAGGATGCCTCTCTAGACATGAACAATGACTGGAGCCTTGTCCTTGATCGCACCCAGCAGTGGATTTCAGAAAGAGTGACTACAATTTATGAAGCCACATTTTCCATACCCGGTGGATTTGCAGCATTAGATATTCTTCATCATGAAAATGGAGAACGCTGGGCTATTGAGGTTAAAAGTAGCACTTCGATTAAAGAATATCATTTATTAGACGCATCTTTTCAGTATTATGTGATGAATAAGTCAGGCTATACGCCCGACAAATTCTTTTTGATGCATATCAACAATCAATATGTAAAGCAGGGAACAATTGATCCGACTCAGCTTTTCCATTTAGAAGATATCACGGAAA
>JBIIBU010000165.1:0-4599 GCA_044239235.1 Flavobacteriales bacterium | reverse complement strand
GAACTCCTATTATATCGAAGGTCATTCGTTGAGTGGCGATTATACGGCTATTTCTAATAGACAGAATGTTAATGTAATTTACCCCACAGCTCCGCTTTATAATTACATTTCCTCAGCTTCAGTCACCAAAAAAAATCAAGTCACTATATCGATAGAAACAGAAACTGTAGGTTCGGATCACTTTTACACCATCCAACGCCAGCGAGTTGGGATTAGCGATTGGGACGATTTAATTGTGATTAATAATTTCGGGGCTCCACAATTTTCTCACATAGACAGCATCGACATTTCTACCAGTATTTATAATTATCAATATCGCCTTCTAGTAGAAAATGTTTGTGGTGATATTGTAGACACTTCTGAAATAGCTATTACTTGTCTTCTCGAAGGATTCGCAAGTAATACAAATCTCGCGAATACTCTTCAGTGGAGCGATTATATTGGATTTGATAATGGTGTAGAAGAATATAAAATTCACCGCAAGGCTGGTTTAGACGGGGTCGATGAGGTCATTGCTACAGTAAATGGCTCAATGAATTATTACAATGATGATGTAAGCGCGTTGATGTTCAGCCCGGGAGATTTCATATACAAAATAGAAGCTATATCTGCTCCATCATCACAGTTTCCAAATCAATTCTCAGCCCTTTCAAATGAACTTCAATTGGCACTCGAACCAATCATTTGGATTCCGAATGCCTTTGTAGTGGATGGAGTAAACACCAATTTTCAGCCAATAATAAGCTTTGCCGACTTTTCCAACTACCGCATGATTATCTATAGTCGTTGGGGTGATGTCATTTATGATACTACTGATTTTCTAGCTCCTTGGGATGGCTTCATGAATGGTGAGCCTGTTCAGCAGGGGGTTTACGTATATTTCATTTCCATAGAAGATGGAAAAGGCAGACCGATTGAAAGTCGCGGCACAGTTACCTTACTTTCACTTAGAGATCAATAATTGGCGATGCAACTGATCATTGACCAAGGAAATACCACAACAAAATACGCATTATTTGAAGGAAGTAATTTCATCGAATCGCATCGTCTTTCTGATACTGAGTGGCTTGATTTCTTAGAAAATGAAATCTCATCAAAGCCATGGGAAATTTTCTACTCATCGGTTAGAAGTCATACCATTCCTCAAGTGCTTATAGATCTTCAGGCTACTTTTATGAGCAAGTCGCTACCAATTCCGATTGGCAATGACTACAGCACACCCGAGAGTTTGGGCACCGATCGCATCGCGAATGCAGTGGGCGCAGTTCAGTTAAATCCTGATCGCAATTCGCTTATCGTAGATTGTGGTAGCTGCACAACTTACAGTATGATTATTGACAAGCGATTTGCCGGTGGTGCAATCGCCCCGGGACTGCGAATGAGATTGCGAGCCATGCATGAGTTTACGGGCAAACTTCCATCTATTAAACAATTGCACACAAACATTGATTTGTTGGGTAAAACAACAGCCGAATCACTAGAATCTGGAGCATATCATGGCTCGGTAGCAGAAATTGACGGAATGATTGAAAAATATTGTAGTCAATTCGGGGCTCTCGACGTCATAATCACCGGTGGAGATGGCACTTATTTGGCTGCGGGACTTAAAAACCCCATTTTTGCCGAGCCAAATCTCACATTGATTGGGTTAAATGAAATTTATTTGTACAATAAGAGTGAAAAAAATTCTTAGTTCCATAGCATTGGTGTTGATCGCTGTTTTAGCACAATCACAAAGCTCGACAAGCAATCCCTATTCAAGATTTGGTATAGGAATTTTAGAGAACCCAGGTTCTGCTATTCACTTTGGTATGGGTGGAATTACCACTTCAATCGCCGATGGTAATTCAATTAATTTATTCAATCCAGCAAGTTATAGCCAACTCAGCCGCACGGTCTTTCAGATTGGTGGTACAGGACATTTCCAAACTTTGGAAAATGCTAGTGGTTCAGAGAAATATTCTAATGGTCGTGTAAATGACATTTCAATCGGACTCAAGAAAAGTACCAGCCCTTGGGGCTTTGCGTTAGGCATAACACCGTTTAGCTCGGTAGGATACAATCTTACTTCTACGGTTAGTATTAATGATTCAACAAGTACTAGCTATCTGTACGACGGCACCGGAGGAATAAACAAGTTAGTAGTGGGAACTTCACGACAGTTTAAGCTTTACAAAAAACGTGTTGTTGACCCTTCAATTACTGGTAATGCGAAACAAATAGCGGAACTGCGAATTAAGGAAAGCAATGATTCCCTTAGTCAAATCTCTCCGGTACTTTCCATTGGTTTGAATGCCAATTACTATTTCGGATCTATTCAGTTGGACCGAAGAGTTCAGTTTAGCAATACCACTTTTTTCAGCACTCGCATTACTGAGAAAACTACGATTTACGATTTCGATTTCGAGGCAGGAGCTATATATACAATGCCGCTTTCAGTGAAATGGGATGGTCGCAAAATCAAGCAGGCCACACACCTTCGTTTAGGTGCCGACTATCAATTAGGCACTAGTTTGAAAACGAAGCACGATGAATTGGGCATGGCTTATTTGTACTCCAGTTTCACCGAATCTGATATAGACACAACCTATTACACAGGGATTCAAAAAGGCACTTTCGACCTGCCTTCTCGCCTTTCACTTGGAGCTTCAATCATAATGAGCACCGAGGGCGGCAGGGTAATTTCATTTAACGGAGAGTACCGCCAGCAAGATTGGAGTGGTAATTCCTATTTGCTAGGTTCTGATGGCTCATCGAATTTAAAGAAATATCAAAACATCGCTTTCGGCGTAGAATACACTCCGCACTCTATTGACAAAGCGAAGTCTCTTTTAGGAAGAAGTACTTTCCGTGCAGGCGTTCGCAATACCGAGTCTTACCTTTCATTAAGTGATCAGAACATTTCTCAAAATGCCGTTTCAGCGGGAATTTCGATTCCAATTCTTGCGTCGAAATCATCGAGTAAAGTCAATTTTGGAATCGAATATGGAACAGGAGGCACATTAGAAAATAATTTGCTTCAAGAAGAATTCGTTCGACTTCAATTCGGTTTTAGCCTGACCCCATATTTCTTGAATCCTTGGTTCGTAGTAAGAAAATATGACTAAAAGAATTTCTATTCTTTATTCAGCACTTATTCTAGTATCGACCATCACTTTGGTTTCGTGCGAAAACGATATTGCCGAAGTTCGAGCAATTACAGACCCTAGAAATTTGCCTGTTCAAACCAATCTTAATGCCGAGTATAGGTATACCGAGGATGGCAAGGTGAAAAACATTCTGAAAGCTACTCAGCTCGATCAATACGGCGGGGAAAAGCCATATATCGAAGCTAGCGGTGGTTTCCACATGAGCTTTTTCGACAGTCTAGGCGGCATTCAGGCCGAAATGACTGCGAAATCAGGAACCTATTATGAGAAAGAACATAAGTTGATTGCATGGGGGGATGTTTTGCTTTTCAATAAACAAGGGGAAAGGTTGGAAACATCCAAAATTTTATTTGAACAAGACTCATCTAGAATTAGCACAGACCAACGTGTGAAAATAACCACACTAGATGGAGTTCTTTACGGGAATGGGCTAATCAGCAACGAAAACTTTACAAAATACAGTATTCTTCAACCCACAGGGGATGTATTCCTCGACGAAGAATCCGATTCCCTTGTATCTTCGCAGAATGGAAAAAGTAAATAAGATCGCAATTCACATGTGGCTAGCACTCACAATAGCCTCCTTGATTTACGCCCTTTTTATGATCAACAAAGAAGGTTGGGATGCAGCTAAAGAAAATCTTTTCATTCCTTGTATTGCCTTTGTCTGGTACGTTTTCCGTCGCACAATGCAGAAACGTCTTGAGCGCAATGCTCAAAATCAAAACAACCAATAATACCCGTTAATGGATTCCTCCTGGATTCTTATTGTCATATTATCCTTGGTTGCTTCTGCCTTCTCCAGTGGAATGGAGATAGCCTTTATTACTTCCAATAAACTAAAGATTGAGCTAGACCGAAAACAAGGTGTTTTTGCGGCCGATATCATTGCTCATTTCGTTCGTCATCCAAAAATGTTTATTGCCACAATGCTCGTGGGAAATAACATTGCTTTGGTTATTTATGGGCTTTACATGGGTGAAGCGATAGTGCATCTTTTTGAATCGAACACGCCCGCATTTGCCAGTGCGTTAGGCGAATACGGAATGCTTATTACACAGACATTACTTTCAACAGTCATCGTGCTTGTTTTTGGTGAGTTCATACCTAAAGCGATATTCTCAATAAATCCCAATAGATGGTTGAATCTATTTGCGATTCCTGTGCTTATTTGGTATGTCGTTCTATGGATTTTTGCATCCTTTATTACACTGATTTCTGATTTGTTTTTGCGCATATTCGTTCGAACGAAAAGTTCTAATGAAGTAGTTGAATTTGGCCGAATAGACCTCGACCATTATTTGAGTGAGGCTACAGGAAATATTGACAGAACAAAAGCAATAGATCACGAAATACAAATTTTTCAAAACGCCCTAGATTTCTCTAAAGTCAAAGTACGTGATTGTTTTGTTCCACGTAATGAAATCGTCGGTATTGAAATTACAGAAAG
>JBIIBU010000011.1:0-17599 GCA_044239235.1 Flavobacteriales bacterium | reverse complement strand
CACACCGCAACCGATAGCTTCAGCGTTAGCGCAGATATCGTTTGCAGGAGGGCATTCGCAAGAACCGTCGTCTTCGTTAGCTTGTGGGTTGTAGTTGTTACAACCAGGATCAGTACAACCAGGGATTGTACAACCAGTTGCACCAGCCCAAGCGAATGCTTGACCCGTTACAGGAGCGCCACCACCAGCGATTTCGTTACTGCTTTGGTCTTGAAGGCTCCATCCAATTTCAGCTGCCCAAGTACCAGAAGTAACTGTTACATTATAGCATCCAGTAGTCAAGCAATAAGTATCGACACCTGTAGAAAGGTTATCACCTGAAGCAGCGGTTTCGATGCTTCCAGAACCTACGATATTACCAGCATCATCAGCAATAAAATACTGAGCGCCATTCCATCCATCACCAAATTGATCGGTCATGGAGAAAACAAGCAATTGCTCACCAGGAGCGCAATAAACGCAAGATCCATCATCGATAGTTGCGTTAGGATCGTAGTTAGTTGCAAGGAAATCCAAACAACCAGGAATACAAACTTCACCAATTGAAAGCACCAAGCCACTAGCAGGAGCGCCGCCAGATAGAACAAGGCCTTCAAACGTAACAATCTCCCAAGCAACTTCTCCAGGGAAATTACCACCAGCTACATCAACTGTGTAACAGCCTTGGGTAAGACAAAGCGTAGCAACACCTGCGTCACCTGCAAGCAATTCCGCAGTTCCAACAGGAGTGCCAGTTGCAAGATCAGAAACAGTAAGAACATATCCGTTCCAACCGTCACCGAAAAGGTCGAACATATTAATAGTTACAGCGAAATCATAGCAGCAGTTACCATCGTCGCAACCAGCGGTTGGTTCGAAGTTAGAAGCTGCAGGATCTGTACAACCTGGATAGACACATGAAAAATCGTTTTCGTTTGCAGCTGCGTCGTAGTTACAAGCCGCAGGATCAGTACAACCAGGGATTGAGTTGATGAAAGTGATACTCCATGAACCAATGCTACCAAAGTCACCAACTACGTCATCTACAACGTATAGTGACCAGTCGCCATCAGCAACATCACCACCGAACATTGTTGTGAAAGTAGCTGTTCCGTCTGGAGCTGAGTTATTTACTGCTCCACCAAATCCTGGAAACGCATCACCAGCAACATAGTTTGTTGGTTGATATGTACCTGATGGATTCAATGCCACATCTGAGAAAAGAGTTGCACCGAAATCAGCAATTGTTAGGTTGGCACCTACCCAATCAGTTCCAGTTCCAACATCAGACATGATTACCAAAGACTCTCCGTTTGGAGCGACTAGCATAACATCAACATCATTAGGCCATGTATGGCTAACGTTATTTAAAGAGACTGAGATTACTCCGATAGAAGCAGGGCCTCCAGCGACAGCAATTACAGATGGGTTAGGTGTACCAGGCGCTATGTCATTGATCGTAATGCCACCTGTGCTGTTAAACGTCTGAGCTATTGACGTTGTAACAAACAGACAACACGCCAATACTAGCGAGGTTACCACCGAAAGTTTTGTAAACTTTTGGATCATTTGTTTTGGTTTTGGTTAATTAAACGGTATTTCAATAAGTTAAGGAGGACGACTATTCGTCTCGCATTCTTTGCAATCCATATTTAACAACCTAAAGGGGCAGCTAACATGAATTACCAGAGGAAAAGCCCGCGAAAAATACTACATAGTTGGGAAACTATCCAAACTTGTGAAAAAAAAAGATTGAGTCATTTTGGTAATCAGCTAATAAGCAATGAAATACCCCAACTGTTTGTTAAAAATTATCTCCCCCACATTTCGGCATGCCAGGAGTTACTAAAGGAAGTCTCCCATTTTGAATGGTATTCTGCTAAATTCTTTACTAGATTATCGAAGACGATAGACTCGTCAGACAATACACCTGCCTTTCTAAGCCCCCAAAATTGATGAAGTGGTTCGCTCACAATTGCATCTGCACTTCGATAAACCACTTGCATTCTATCAAAAAAATCGATGTTAAGTCCTCTTCCTAATTCTTGAAAAAAATGGACTAATTTATCTATACCACAACCACTTGCAAGGGCTTTCTCTTCGTCCACTGCAACGATTACAAAACGAGAATATTTAATTTCAAAACCCGAATCTAGTGAGGCTCCATGAGATGCCCATCCGAACAAAAAATCAGTCAATTTGGACACAATAAGGCCTTCCTCTTCCGCTGAAAAAAATCTATTGGCCTGATAAACCCAAACTCGGGATGAATCAGACATTTCGTGTATATTTTTCATTTATCTATTTTGAATTGCGAAGGTACAAAATCCAACCGGCCCAATTCATCATTGCCGGAATTGGGGACTGGAGCGCGCCAACCATTTTCCGGCTCACTGCATAAAATAAATCCGACCTTCCAAAGACATAACCACCGAAGTAAATAATTAAAGCGCTGCAGAAAGCTACTATATATGTTGTTGCCAACCATTTAGTCAGTACCGGACTATTAAAAATCCATTGAAGCGCAAGTCTATTGAGTAGAAAAAAGATAGCTACAAAAACCACTGTTATGAGCCATTTGGTCATTTTCAGTTGTTGTCTTGAAAGATGATTCAAGGCATTAACAGATTCGTGACTTTGATAGTAATCGAATGGGTTGTTTGTTTTAATTTGGCTCAGTGCATCAATTCTTTCGTTCGCGGACATTTCGTAGAAATGTTCGATACGGTCACCCTTTTCAATAGTGAAATTAATACTAACTTTAAGTCTTTCTTGAAAAAAGCCGATACCGATTGCCAACAGAATAAGCCCAATCCACTTAAGTGCTCTCATTTTGGCTCTTGTTAGATGAATGAGGAACAGAGAATTTATTTATCCAAAACCACCATAGTCCAAATACGACTCCATAGACAACCAAGGTAAAGGTGTAATCATGATTAAACGATAACCATGATTCGTTGTAATGAACTATGAGCGCTAGACCGATAACCCGGGCCACATTTAGAAAGTGAATAGTTAATAATCCCATTGGAAGATACCAAAGCTTATGTTTGATGGGACCTGGGTAACTAACCATAAAAACAATGAATAGAGCAAAGAGCACAATTCCATCGCACGGCGCGCCGATAGTAACACCATTGGAACCTGCCACACCGAAGTGAATTCTCCAAATACCGTCTTCGGAATAATTGGTTGTTTCGTATCCCATCAGATTGAGAGAACCTTCTCCTAAGACTACCAAATTATCAATCACATACTCGTTAATGAGTGTGTTTTCTTTCAGATAAAATTCATACGTAAAATACCAACTCAAGTACAAAAAAGTACTTAAGAAAAGAAAACGAGCAAAAGGGTTTTGTAAGATCCGACGAAACATTTAAGACTTCTTGCGAGTCAAATCGTAGGCTTTTTTGCCGCCCATAGCAAGTCCTGCAGCTATCAAGAAACTAACTCCACCATCAATAGGGCAAACCGCACCAAAAGGTCCACCACAAGGAGGTCCACCACCAGCGGGAGGATCTGGAGGAAGTGCATAAAACACAGTTGGAATCGCAACGAGAACCAACACAAATACAATTGTTAAGAGCTTATTCATTGATAAATCGAATATGGGTCAAAGATAACCGAAATTTCAAAAAAAGTAGAGGTAGTCCATTTTTATTTCGCCATTAGCCCATACTCAGTAGGAACTAGGTTATATTTGCGCTGTATACTAGACCTGTATGTCCGAACAAAAAAGTAGTTTTCTAGACGCTGATGATTTAAGGCCCATTCTAAAATTCATAGGGCGAAATTGGCATATAATGCTGATTTTCAGTACTGTGGCATTTATTGTAGCCTTCTTAATCAACTATAGAAGTCCCAACATTTATGCAGCGAAAACGGAGATTCTCTTAAAATCCTCCGAAACATACGATTACCAATCTAAGATGCTCACGAGTTTGGGGTATGTTTCTTTAATGCAGGATATTACCAACCAAAAGAGAATATTATCTTCGTATGACCTTACCAACAAAGTGCTTGACAAGGTCAATTTCAATCAAAGTTACTATTTGGTAGGAAGATTAAAGGTATTGCAGGTTGATCATTTCGATGCTATTACAGTTAATTGTGATTGGAGACGTTTGGATCCTAAACTTTACAATCTTCCGCTGAATATTAAGGTTATCGACTTGAAAACTTATGAATTCAGCTATGAAATCAATAATAAGAAGCAGACCTTCATTCTAGAATTTGGAAAGAACCACGAAGATTTGGATTTCACAATACAAGTCGATCTATCTCCACAAGTAGATGAAACATGGCTCAAAACGGTGATGGATCAGAACTTCCGAATTGTCGTTCACCCCACAAATTGGCTGATAAATAAGTACAGTCGATCTCTCGCCATAGAAAACACTGAATATACCAGTATACTTACTTTGACGTTGCGCGATGAGCTTGCAAGCCGCGCAAAAATGTTCCTCGATACTCTTGCTAGTGAATACATTTTATTCACCCTTGAAAATCAAATCACAATCAACAGGAATACCGAGAAGTTTATTGATAAGCAGTTGGAAGACGTTACAAGAATCTTAGATTCTTTGGAGTATTCAATCAACAAATACAAACAATCACAGGACATTATAGACTTGCCTCGTGAGCAAACTCAAGCGTTTGACCAACTAGGTAAATTCGACCTTGATTTGAAGACGCTCGAAATGCGAGAGCAAACCATGAAAGAATTGGAGGAGTTTTTATTCAAAGAATATAACAATCCAGTTATTCCTCCAATGGCATACCTCGGACCAGAAGATGCCTTGCTGAAGAACCTAATTATGCAATTGTTTGAGTCGAAGGTAAAACGATCTGAACTATTAGTGGACTATAAGGAATCCGATGGCCGTATTAATAGAGTGGATTCAACTATCAAGACAATTCGAAATAACATTTATAGATATACTCAGGATAGCCGTAAGTCTATTCAAGGTCAAATGGCGGAGGTAAAGCGTCAGATAATTGAAATTGAGGCTTTACTTCGTGAGCTACCTTTCTCGGAGAGGGAGCTATTGGGTATGGAGAGAAAGCTGACTGTAAATGAAGGACTTTATACCTTCTTACTTGAGAAAAAAGCAAATACAGTCATTTCAAGAGCTGCAATTATTCCACAAACAAGCATTATTGAAAAGGCTCGAAGTGTCGGAGTCGTCGGTCCAGACAAAAACAAAGTGACTTATATAGCTATTGGTATTGCCGTAGGTATAGCTCTCTTAATTGGATTTATTAGATTAATATTCTTTGAAAGAATTGAAAATACAAGTGAGCTTAAATCCTTGACTAAGATTCCGATTATTGGTGGCGTTCCACATCACGTTGAAATTGAAGACGAACCTATATCATTAATCCATAACCCAAGAGGTAACGTCGCAGAGGCATTCCGTTCGATACGGACAAATCTTCAATACGTTCTAACAGAAACCTCAGAGGATTGTAAAATAATAATGGTTTCCTCTCTTCATCCTGGGGAAGGTAAAACGTTCGTTTCTGTGAACCTCGGAGCTGTAATTGCGAAGGCTTCTAAGAAAGTACTGATACTTGACTTTGACATGCACAAACCAAAAATCCACAAGATCTTTGGTATTGAAAACGTCAGTGGTATATCATCCTTCTTGATTAATAGAACGCATTATAGAGATTCAATTGTTCCAACCCAAATCGAGAATCTAGATGTTTTACCAGCGGGCCCTGTTCCACCTAACGCATCAGAGTTGGTAATGAATAAGCTCGTTGATACACTTATTATGGAGAATGCAAGTGTCTATGATTACATCATCGTCGATACTCCGCCAATTTCATTGATTAGTGACTCTCTAGTATTGATTAACAAAACTCACCTTGGAATTTTCGTTATGAATACGGAAAAAGCAACCAAGCAAGGAGTTCGTTATCTTGAAGATCTTCTTCGTCAAAACAATATCACAAACTCAATGCTACTTCTCAACAACGTGAAGCAAAAGCGTTGGAAATACTACTATGGTAAGTATGCGTACAAATACGGATATGGCTATGGTTATGGCTATGGTTACGGATATGGTTATGGCTATACTTATGGTGGCTATTCTGAATTTGACAAAGACGACAAGAAGAAAGGTAGCAAACGCAAGAAGTAATTCATTCGCGAATAGGTATGGTTTCACTAATTATAACTGCTCACAACTATGCGCAATATGTTGAGCGCGCGATTCGAAGCGCGCTCGATCAATCGCTTGGTCAAAGTGAATATGAAATACTAGTGATTAACGACGCATCAACCGATCATACTCAAGAGGTCTTAGAAAATTATAAAGAAGAAGTTCGAGTATTCAATCTTGAACTAAACCTTGGACTCGCCGGAGCCCGCAATTTTGGTATACAAAAAGCAAAAGGTCAATTCATTATTTTCTTAGATGCAGACGATTATATTCATCGCGATTTGCTTAAAGTGCAAAAGCTTTTTTTAGAAGAAAATACAAAACTCGACGCTGTCTCTACCGATTACTATTTAGTTAACGAAAGAGGTGAACGCATTGAGCATGTATGTGCCGAGGAGAAGCCCATTGCATGCGGTATCATGTTTAGAAAAGACTTCCTATACAATATAGGCTTGTATGACGAAAAATTCAGAGCGCGTGAAGAAGAAGATCTTCGAATAAGATGGACCGAGAGTTACAATATTTATAACCTTATAGTCCCATTATACCGCTACAGAATGCACGATAGTAATCTCACAAAGAATACATCGGCAATGGACGAGCACCGCGAACTTCTAGACAGTAAGCACAAGAAATGAATTTAGGCATCATCCAAGCACGAATGGGCAGCACAAGACTTCCAGGAAAAGTCCTTGTCGACATTCATGGAAAGAGCATTCTAGAGCATTGCATCACAAGACTTTCTCAGTCAAAGAAAATAGACAAGTGGATCGTGGCAACGACCACAGAACAGCAAGATGACGCTATCTCTGATGCCTGCAAAGCCATCGGTGTAAATTGTTTTCGCGGCTCTGAATGGGATGTGCTTGATCGATTCTATCAAGCGGCTATTTCACAAAATGAAAATCCAGACTTGATTGTGCGTGTTTGCTGCGACAATCCAATTCATCACGGAGAAGTAGTTGATTACGCAATTGATCAATTCCATTTATTCGGAACCGATTACTTTGCAAATGGTAACGAAGGACCTTTGTATTCCGAAGACGGAATAACCACTGAGGTCTTCACTTTTGATTCCTTAAAAATAGCATGGAGTGACTCAAAGCTTTTATCCGAAAGAGAGCACGTTACACCATACATTAAACGGTCAGGAAAATTTAGTTGTGCTTGGAGAAAATTCTCTTCCGACTATACGTTCAAACTTTCAGTAGATACGGCAAATGATCTATCGCTTTGTAAAACGATATTTCAAGAATTAGGAAATTCCTTTTCAATAAATGAACTAATTTCATTTTTGAAACAAAATACATTCTTGCTAAAAATCAATGAGGATAGTGTGTTGAATGAGGGGTATATCAAGAGTATTAAAGAAGATAAGATTGTCAAATAATGAAGGAACAAATTGAACAATACTTTGATAGACTTTGGCCCATTTGCCGAAGTATAACAGGAAATGGAGTGCGTGAAAGTCTTGACATTCTTTCCGAGATAATTCCTTTAACAAAAAAAGAAATTCCCAGCGGCAGCCAAGTTTTCGATTGGACTGTTCCAAAAGAATGGAATGTTCGTGACGCTTATATTTTGACTCCTACAGGACAAAAAATAGCGGACTTTAAAAAAAACAATCTTCATTTAGTTAGTTATAGCACTCCAATAAATCAGAAGATCACATACAGTGATTTGATCGAGCATCTGCACACTTTACCCGATCAACCCGATGCTATTCCATATGTGACATCTTACTACAAGGAGCGTTGGGGATTTTGCATTTCACACAATGAATTTGTAGGTCTTTCGAAAGAAGGTGAATATACTGTTGTGGTAGATTCAGAATTATCGAATGGCCACCTCACCTATGGCGAATTAGTGCTGCCAGGGGATACAAACGAAGAAATCTTTTTTTCGACTTATATCTGTCATCCAAGTATGGCCAACAATGAATTGTCGGGACCATTGGCATTGGCATTTTTGTATCAAAAGATAGCGTCACTTCCAAAAAGAAAATACACCTATCGGTTTGCTTTCATTCCAGAGACCATTGGTGCTATTTGCTATTTAAGCGAAAACGGCGAAACGATGAAAGCCAACACCCATGCTGGATTCGTGCTCACCTGCTGTGGCAATAATAATATATTCCATTATAAAAGATCTAGACGAGGTAATAGCATAACAGACAAAGTGGTGGAACATTTCTTGGTTCAGACGCAAACAGATTATTCCATCCGAAATTTTAGACCTGATGGAAGCGATGAGCGCCAATATTGTTCGCCGGGCTTCAACTTACCTGTAGGATCTTTAATGCGCACCCCCTATTATGAGTATACCCAATACCACACTTCATTTGACAATAAGTCGTTTATCGATTTTGAGTCATTAGAGGGCAGTGTTGACGCCTATTTTCATATCATTCAAATTCTAGAATTGAATGGTCATTTTAGAAATACAGTGATGAATTGTGAACCGCAACTGGGCAAGCGTGATTTGTATCCATCTTCTCTTTCCCCTGCTGACTCACGAGAATTCATCGACATTGTTCTGCATCTATTAAATTATAGTGACGGGCAACATGACTTAATCGACATTGCGAATAAACAGGGCATTGATGTCTTGAAATATGAGCAGCCTCTCAAAAAATGTCTCGAAAAAGGGGTGCTTATTGCGGAGAAGTAACTTATTCACATAGGAATGGTTAGCCAATTTTTTGGAATTTCTTTTTTAATTGCACGATGTTATTACCTTGGCCCCAAATAAAAAAAACAGCTATATGATGAACCGTAAAGAATTTAGAAGTTACGCGGTCAAGCACCACGGAATTAGTGGAACAGTAGTGGATGATGTAATCAGCCACGTCTATGGCCCTGAAAATATGACAAGAACAGTTATCGAAGAGCGCAACATGCCTTTCCGTGAGGTAGACGTGTTTTCTCGTTTGATGGCAGACCGTATCATTTTTCTAGGAACCGAGATTGATGACTATATCGCAAACATTATCCAAGCTCAACTTCTTTTCTTGGAAAGCGCAGATTCGAACAAAGACATTCAGATTTACATCAACTCTCCAGGAGGAAGTGTTTATGCTGGTTTAGGTATTTATGATACTATGCAATACATCAATCCAGACGTAGCTACGATTTGCACAGGTATGGCAGCATCTATGGGAGCCGTTTTATTGTGTGCAGGTCAAAAAGGCAAGCGCACAGGATTAAAGCACTCTCGTGTAATGATTCACCAACCGCTTGGTGGTGCTCGTGGTCAGGCATCAGATATCGAAATTACAGCGCGTGAAATCCAAAAGTTGAAGAAAGAACTTTATGACATCATCGCGACGCATAGCGGACAGACTTACGACAAAGTTTGGGGCGATAGCGACCGTGACTATTGGATGATTGCTCAAGAAGCGAAAGAATACGGAATGATAGACGAAGTTCTAGACAGAAAGAAATAGTCATTTTTCCAAGAAAATCAAGTCCCCGGAATAGTATTAAAATACTATTCCGGGGCTTTTTTTTGTTTGCAAAGTCGTTGATAACAATGTTCAGGGCATTGGTAAGCCCATCATTCCTAGGTGCTTAATTTGTTTAAACTTCCTTACCCTAACCTTGATTTACATGAAAAATGTTTTTCACATTTGTGTGCTAGCCATTTTATTTCTTAGCAACAGCCCCACCTCTTTTTCACAATGCTATCCAACTTTCGATTCAGCGCTTTCGGCTCTGTCTGGAGAATGCGGGGATATACCGACGTCATTTGATACCGCAACTGCTTCCTCGGACTGCTGCGCTGTATCAAATCTAAATTCGACTTTGGTAGAAACCGGAGCTATCGAATCTGACTGCAATTTAACAACTGCTTTTGGTCCTGGTCAGGATTGGGCGCTATGGCTCCCTGGAATTAATCCTTCAAGTGTTGTTTGGCTTTGGGATACTAATGGTTCCCTGGAAGTATATGGCGACGGAAACGCAATTATCTCCGGCCACGTGCGCAGCGCAGCAGACCCAAGTATGGGCTTCGACGTTTTTATGTTACTTGGAAACGCACGAAACTGGGATGAATGGTCTGCTCTTGGACGCGCATACAAAGACGATCTCAACTTTGGCGCTACATCACACAATGACTGGACCTACTACGAAATGACAGAAGGATTCTGCTATCTTAACGGAACAGGTTCACTTGAAGGCAGCCAATTGCAATTATCTCATCTTCCGGTAAACTATTATTTTGGATACCAACTAGGTTCTGGAGCAAATAATAAAAACGGCAACGCTGGACTTAGCGGATGGTTCTCATATTCAGGATATTTGAACAATGAATTTATCTCTGGACATGGCGACATTAACGTAGACAAGTCATGTGATAATCCTAATCCTGAATGTGGATCAACAGCATTCACCAATTTCTGGAGTGCTAGTAATGAATGCGGCTATACAAGTTATACATCTCAAGTTTGGCAAGCACTTGATACAACTGCTCCTGTTTTTGAAAATTTTGAAAGCACAGTTTCCGTGTTGTGCGGAACAGAAAGCACGATTACCGTTGGCGCTACTGATAATTGTTCAACATTTTACATTACACAAAGCGATGAAATTATAGAGGAAGGTTGCAATGGTTTGATTATTCGTACTTACACCGCTACAGATGCTTGTGGCAATAGCTCTTCAATTTCACAGACACTTGATTTATTTGGATTAGGAGAACCTGAGTTTACATTATTCCCAGAAAACCTAGTGGTTGAATGCGGAACATGGAATGATTCAGCACAACCAGAAATTGGATATGAAGACGGATGTGCGCAAACAACATTAAGCTACTCAGACGAAATCATTGCTGGAAGTTGCGGCGGCACTTACACATTAGTGCGCACTTATACCCTAACTGATGATTGTGACCATGCAGTGTCGCAGCAATGGACGGTTGAAGTAGTTGACACAACAGAGCCAGAGCTTTTCAATATTCCTGCATCCAATATAACATTAAATTGTGGTGATGAGTTGCCAAATGATAACGTATTTGCGATTGACAATTGTGAAGGAATTACTACAGTTTCTTTAACTGCAGAGACTTTCCCTTTAGATTGCGGTTACACATTTATTCGCACATGGACAACAATTGATGGATGCGGAAATTCTAGTGCAGAATCACAAACGATAGTTTACATAGACAACCTCGCTCCTGTTTTTACATTCGTTCCTGAAAGCACTATCGCAGAAGGCTGTAATCCTTCAGACATTCAAGTAGGAGATGCTCTTGCGGAAGATAATTGCAGCGGAGTGAGCGTTACTTTTGAAGATGTCACAACTACTGAAGGTTGCGCTACCACTATTACTAGAACATACACTGCTATCGATGGATGTGGAAATTCATCAACTGCGACCTCTAGCATAATCTATGCAGATACGGCGGCGCCTATATTCACTTTCGTTCCTTCTTCGACCACAATCACATGTGGCGTTAATGTTGAAATACCAGAAGCTGTTGCTATTGACAATTGCTCTGATCTAGTAATCACATATAATGATGTTACATTCGGTTGTGCTAATAGCTTCACAAGAACTTATACAGCAACGGATGCCTGCGGAAACGCGGCGACAGCAGAAGCTACGTTCATCATTCAAGACATTACTGGCCCATCAATAGTTTCAGGACCTGAGTCCATAACTATTTCTTGCGGTGAAACATTGACAGGAGATTATCCTGATCCAATATTCATTGACGACTGTTCTGAAGTCACACTAGAAGTTGTTGGAGTTAATTATTCTTATGCGGAATGCGCTGGTGATTACAGTGTTACTACGGTGTGGGAAGCAACAGATGGATGTGGCAACAAAAGCAATTATACTTGGACAGTTACTTATGTAGATGATCAAGGACCTGAATTGTATGGTGTACCTGAAAGTTTAGAATTAGAATGTGGTCAGGTGGCTCCTATGCCTGAGGTTACTTGTTATGATGTTTGTAGCGATGATCAGCCAGATATTTTCCTCACTGAAACAGAAGAGCCAATCGACTGTGGTTATCAAATCACTCGCACCTGGACTGCTACTGACGATTGCGGGAATATTTCCACGGCATCGCAAGTAATCACATACTTCGACACAGAAGGTCCAAGTTTCAACTCATATCCAGAAGACATCACTTATTATTGTGGAGATCAAGCACCAGTTATAATATCTCCAACAGCTACGGATGCCTGTGCAGGAGATGTTGAAGTTTCGGTTACAGTTTTGCCATTGCAATCACCCTGCGCTGGTAGCGAGGTTTATTTGAGGATATATCGTGCATTTGATGATTGCGGGAATAGCGCAATCTATTATCAAACTGTAACTGTCATTGATAATGTCGCTCCTGTTTTCGTTAATGCAGCATCATTTATTGAAATGCCTTGCACAAACTATCAATCTGTTTCTGTAGAAGTAGTTGACGCGTGCAATGATTTTGAATTGTTGTTTGAGGATACAGAGTTAATACCTGGTTGCGGTGGAATGATTGAAAGATTATACACAGCAATTGATGCATGCGGAAACACGTCAACATTTACACAAATGATTCAGCTATTTGACAATGTTGTTCCAACGTTATTTAATCTTCCTCCAGCTGAATTGACTGTAGATTGTGGTGATCCAATTCCGGATTCGTTCATTTTCGCGCAAGACAATTGCAGCGGAGTAGTCCCAATTGGACTTGCGGCAAATACTCAAGAGACGGATTGTGGATACATATTTACACGCACATGGCTAGCAATGGATGATTGTGGCAATATGAGTCAGTATACACAAACAATTACAGCAGAAGACCAAACGCCTCCAACACTTAGTTCATATCCTGAAAACATAACGCTTCCTTGCGGTCAAGATCTACCTCCATTGCCTCAAATCACTGGTATAGACAACTGTGCTGGAGTAGTTGCTGTTGATTTCCAAGAAGAAACTATTGGGTTGAGTGCATGCGCAACTGTCATTCGCTCATGGTGCGTATCAGACTGCGCAGGTCAAGAAACTTGTCATACCCAAACCATTACGTTTAATGATTTGCCAGGGGTTACTTTCAAGGTTGATCCAAATACGTATGGCGAAAGCTTGATTAAGTGGAGCTCAACTGAGGCTCAATCCGTTTCATTCGTATTGTATAATATGGCTGGTCAAAAGATTGCAGACATTAAACAAATCGATGCAATCGGAGGTGTACTTTACAATTTACCTTTGATTACTACTGACCTTGCGCCTGGTATTTATGTTGTACAAGCCAACTCTGAAGTGGGAATGTACACTGAGAAAATAGTGGTTCGTTAACAGAACTTATTCATTCTTATTCATACTGTTGTCGCGTTCGATGGACTGCACTAATTTGCACCCATGGAACGCGACACTTTTTTTGCAGATATAATCTTGCCCTTGGCTATGCCTCGGGTATTGACTTATCGCGTGCCTCGCGTTTATAGCGCCTTCTTAAAAGTAGGACAACGTGTAATAGTTCCTATAGGAAAGCAAAAGCTTTATACCGGAATAGTTCAGAGTATTCACAACAATGTTCCTGTTGGCTATGAGGCTCGCTATATCGAAGAGATATTAGATGAATTTGCTGTAGTCAACGAGTATCAACTCCGATTGTGGAGTTGGATGGCAGAATATTATGCATGTACCATTGGTGAGGTAATGAGCGCTGCTCTTCCCGGAGGGTTAAAGTTGAGCAGTGAGACAAAATTTGTACTTCCAGATAAAGACGTTGCCTTCGAGAACTTAACCGAAAAGGAAAGTATCATTGTTGAGAGTCTGCGCAATAATGATAGTTTAACTACCGATGATCTTTCCAAAATTTTAGAAATAAAGAATGTTCGTCCTGTATTAAAATCACTTCTTGACAAACGTATAATAGGCGCTGAAGAAGAAATTCGTGAAAAGTTTAAACCACGAACTTCAGACATGGTGAGTCTTGGACCATTAGCTCAAAATGAGAAGCAGCTTGCCGAGATTTTTTCTGCCTTAGAAAAAAAGAAAGCACAAAAGCAGATAGATATCATGATGATGTTGCTGCAAATGTCGAATTTCGATCAAGGTCTGCGAGGTGAGGTAGATAGATTAAAACTCCAAAACGCTTCAAAAGCAACAGCGGCTAATATTCAAAATCTCGCTCAGAAAGGCTGGGTTTCTATTCGCACTATTGAAATAGGAAGACTTCCATCTCACTTACTAGCCAGTGAAGCCGCAAAGTCACTTTCAGATGCGCAGCAGAAAGCTTTAGAAGACATTAAAACCAGTTTTGAAACACATGACGTCACACTGTTGGAAGGTGTAACATCAAGCGGCAAAACGGAGGTTTATATTCACTTGATAGAGCAAACGCTTGCAGAAGGAAAGCAAGCTTTATTTCTATTACCAGAAATTGCATTAACCACACAAATTATTCATCGCTTAAGAAAGCACTTTGGAAATCGTGTTGGAATTTATCACAGCGGATATTCCGATAATGAGCGCACAGAGATTTGGAATAAAGTTTTAGCGGCAGTTCCGGGAGAATGTGATTTGATTTTAGGTGCACGATCTTCGGTCTTTTTACCCTTCAACAGATTAGGCTTGGTAATAGTGGATGAAGAACATGAAACAAGTTTTAAGCAGCACGATCCAGCTCCGCGGTATCACGCAAGAGACACAGCCATTGTACTCGCTTCATTCTTCAAATCGAAAGTGCTTTTAGGATCAGCCACACCAGCTATTGAAACTTATTGGAACGCGAAGCAAAATCGATTTGGACTAGTTCAAATAACAGAGCGTTTTGGCGGTGTTTCCATGCCAGAAATTGTGGTGACCGACCTACGCAAAGAAACAAAAGCCAAAACGATGAACGGTAATTTCTCAAGCGAACTGATTGAGGGAATGCGAGTGGCTTTAGAGAATAGAGAACAAATAATTTTATTTCAAAATAGAAGAGGATATTCTCCAGTTTGGCAATGCCATACATGCGGGTGGACACCTCAATGTACTCGTTGTGATGTATCATTAACCTATCATAAGAATGTAGGATTATTGAAATGTCATTACTGCGGATACAGTCATACTCCTGCAAACACATGCTCCGCTTGCGGAAGTCATGAATTGAAGATGCTCGGATTTGGGACTGAAAAAATCGAAGAAGATATCCAAAGTATTTTTCCAGAAGCCAATATCCAGCGCATGGATTTGGAGACAACGCGCAATAAAAACAGTTATCAAAAAATCATTCAAGATTTCGAAACAGGAAAAACGAATATTCTTGTGGGGACACAAATGGTAACGAAAGGGCTTGACTTCGATAATGTGTCTGTGGTGGGAATCATGAATGCCGATAAGATGATGAAGTTCCCAGATTATCGAAGTATTGAAAGAAGCTATCAACTAATGATGCAGGTGGCGGGACGTGCAGGGAGACGCGGCAAGCAGGGGCGTGTATTCATTCAAACATTTAATCCTACACATTGGTTATTTGATCTTGTGCGAAAAGGCGATTATCAGTCTTTGTATAATCACGAAGTTAACGAACGCCATCATTTTGGATATCCGCCTTTCATACGTATGATGAAGGTGACAATCAAGCATAAGGACGATCATGTGGCTGCACAAGCCGCAGAGCGCGCTAAAAAACTATTGACCGACATTTCCGGCAAGCATGTTCTTGGACCGGAAAGACCGTACGTTCCCAAGATTAACAATTATTATTTGTGGCAGTTTATGATCAAACAGCTTCGAAATAAGAATCTTGCAGAAGAAAAAAAGGCCATACGTAAGGCATTGTGGGAGTTGACGGCTGAGCCAGAATTCAAGTCTGTAAGGGTAAGCATCGATGTTGACCCTCTGTAATTGTCTGAATTTTCAGTATCTTTCGGGTAATAATAGGATTGGTTGTATAAAATCAAACACCAAAAAATGGCTAAATTTCTTCTGAATATTGCTTTGCTAGTGTCGCTTGCGTTTGCATTCAACTCTTGTAAGCCAGAAAAATCTGATGTGCTCCCTAAATTGAATGTAACCATCAAGACAGTTTACAACAATCAGCCATTTGCTATTGGAGAAATCTATGACGATGGCCTGGGACATCGAATCAGAATTGATTTATTAATGAGTTATTTCAGCCAAATGAAATTAGTCAATTCCAATGGCAATGAGATTTTACTCAAAGACTTTCAACTTCAAAATTTAGATAACGATTTCACTTTTACAACTGAAATCCCAGAAGGGGCTTATCAAAGTTTCAATATGGGAATTGGTATCCCAAAGAGTTATAATAAAGATGTGGACCCCTCCACTTATCCGAATTCACACCCATTGAGTGTTCAAGGCGCACAAGGCATGTTTTGGACTTGGAATACAGGCTACATTTTCACCAAATTCGAAGGAAAGGCTGATTTGACAGGAATGGAAGGAAGTCCATTAGATCATTCATTTGCTTTCCACACTGGAGATGACTTGCTATATGGTTTTGTATCATTGAATAAAAACCTTTCAGCAGAAAAGAATAAAACCTACGATTTAGTGATTACAATTCATGCTGATCAATTAATCAAAGGGGATAATGATCAGATTGATCTTGCGGTTGATTATTTGACGCAGACTTCTGGTAATTTCCCACTTGCTGAGCGCTTCGTAGACAACTTTTCTGCAGCAATAACGGTGGAATGAAATCGCTGATTGGATTAATCGTAGTCATTGTAATTTTTCTAAGTTGCAATTCTCCGAGTGTTTCCATTTCTGATTCTCCGTTTGAATATAAGGTACCTTCCTTTTTTCCTGAAATAGCATTTCCCACAGACAATGCTCCTACATCTTTGAGAATACAATTGGGTCGGAGGTTGTTTTTCGACACGCGCCTTTCTTCAGATAACAAGACCAGTTGTGCAAGTTGTCACGTCGCATCCATGGCCTTCACCGATGGTGTCGAAACGAGCATGGGACCGCATGGAAAAAAAGGAAAACGTAATGCCCCTACACTCGCAAATCTAGCTTGGATGCCATATTTCATGGCGGAAGGAGGTGTTCCAAATTTAGAAGTACAAATACTTGGGCCCATTCAAGACACTATGGAAATGGCCTTTCCATTGCCAAAGGCAGCAGAAATTTTAAGATCTGATATTCGACTGAATAACTTGAGTAAAACCGCCTACGGTCGAGAACTAGACGAATATGTTATTACAAGAGCAATTGCTTGCTATGAACGCTCATTCATTTCTGGTGATACAAGATTTGATCGCTTTTATTATTTGAAAAAACAAAACGAATTGAATGACTCTGAAAAAAGAGGAATGCAAATTTTCTTTAGTGAAAAAGCAAATTGCAGCAAGTGCCATACTCCTCCATTTCTTACGGATTATAAATTTTACAATGTTGGACTTTACGAACATTATGAAGACAATGGAAAAGAGCGTGTAACATACCAAGTAGAAGATATCGGAAAATTTAAAACACCCACATTACGAAATATAGAAT
>JBIIBU010000018.1:0-16001 GCA_044239235.1 Flavobacteriales bacterium | reverse complement strand
CCAAGATAACGAAGCTGCAAAGTCAAACGATTTTGAACTTAAATCAGTAGGGTGATAAACAGCGTACAGACCAACCATAACGAGAGTCGCAATGGCCACTATCGTTTCAAAATAAATCATTCTCTTAAAACCATAACCTGCGACTCCGATAACGGCAATCGAAATTCCTATAATAAATGGAAGGTACTGACTAAAAAAAGGAAATCCATGTACAACTTTAATAGATGAGAGTTGAAGGGCAATAAGCAAAGGAATGACGATAAAATACAGATAACCAGATCTAAATCTATGAAGCACTATTGCGGCTTTACCCGAATAGCGCTCAAGTATAAACTCACCCTCATGCTTTAAATTCAACCTCCTCCACAAGGGAACAAAAAAAACAATTCCAAATGCTAAGGCAATTGCAGATTGAAAAAACAAAACCAACAATGATGAGCTCTCACTGTTGTTAAAACTTTGAATTATTAAAATTCCAGACCCTGGAATAAAGGAAGCCAGAATAAGAATCCAATTGAAACTAGTAGAATACAATACAACATTAAACTTCTTAGGCATAACAAGAATTTCCCTTCAAATTTAGCTGAATCCGCTTGATCGACTGTTTTACTAGCCTCTTCAAACTAAATGTAACAAAGCAAGCCCTACTCCCAATCACTTTTAACATACATTGCATATGTAATATGTTATCTTTTATAAGAAAAATAGATGTTATAGGTAAATTACACAATAAGTCTATAAGTAGACTTTTGTTACATGAGCCCGAAAACAAAAAGAAACAATGCTTTCAAACAAGTAATCATTGCATTACTTGACCATAAAGTAATGTCTCAGCGCCAACTCTCCATAAAGCTGGATACCTCGCCTTCAAATCTCAATCAACGAATAAACGCCGGAAGCATGAGACCTGACATGATTCTAAAACTAAACGAGATTTTCAACACAGACATCCTACAACTCACTATTAGACACCAAAACGGAGAAAAAATCGAGTCACTTATGAAGTCACTCGACTCCCCAAATGCACTCAGCAAAGAGTCTATTGCTGAATTCAAAAACACGATTGAAGAACAAGAAAAAACGATCGTCTATCTGCAAAATCAAGTAAACACTCTTATCACCACAATAGGCAGCCTAATTCTAAAACCTGAATAGCCCAGATTAACTATTTTCAGTTGCTCGAACGTGTGGCTATATTTTACCTAATTCACTAAAAATTTACTTTTAGTATACATTTAGTGTTCATTTATTATATTAATTTATATTTAATTAATTAATGACCCGAATTGACAATTAAATAAAATTCATTTCATCAAGACCTTTGCGCTTTGAATAACTCATCTATTGCTCTCGTGTCAATGATGGTGCGTGGCAATGTTAATGCGTTATGAAGTTGGCAGCAGGTAGTTGGTAGTATGAAATACCAAAAAAAAAGAGCCTCAACTGAGGCTCCTTAAATACAAAAACTATTTCCCTAAATTCAAATAAAAAACAATCCAATCCTCTTCACTATCAAACTACCACATTAACAAACTATCTAACTACCTCAATCTTCTTCTGCCTCGAAGAACTCTTTGAAACGCTGAAGAAATCCGATGCCACGTTCTTTAGCTTTTGGTGCTTTTACTGGTGGCACCTCTTCTTCTAGCTGTTCTTCAACTTCAGTTTCCGCAACCGGTTCTTCAATTTTAAAATTGCCTGATTTACGTAATTCGTTTTTCTCAAGCAATTCCAAACCGTTGATCACAAGACCAACACCTGTGCTCAATGATGGTTGAAGCATATCTTCTGATGGAGCTTTAGCCACATGCTCGTTAGGATAACCCACTCTGCAACTCAAGCCTGTGATGTACTCAACCAATTGACGCATATGCTTCAACTGAGCTCCACCACCAGTGATTACGATACCACCAATCAACTGCTTTTCAAATCCACTGTTACGAATCTCGAAATGTACGTGCTCAAGAATTTCAGTCATACGAGCCTCGATGATATGCGCTAAGTTTTTAACGCTAATCTCTTTTGGTTCACGACCCTTCAATCCAGGAATTACAACGATATCAGTATCTTTATTTTCAACCGCCAACGCGCTTCCAAAGCGGGTTTTGAGTTGCTCTGCTTGATTGCGCATGATTGTACAACCCTGTTTAATGTCCTCAGTGATAATATTACCACCGAAAGGAATCACAGCTGTGTGACGAATTATTCCGTCTTGGAAAATCGCGATATCTGTTGTACCACCTCCAATATCAACAAGAGCAACACCTGCCTCTTTTTCTTCCATGCTTAATGCAGCTGCAGAACTAGCAAGTGGCTCGAGTGTAAGATCGCCAACGGTCAAACCTGCTTTCTGAACGCACTTATAGATGTTGCGGATAGCGCTCATCTGACCAGTGATGATGTGGAAGTTCGCTTGAAGGCGGGCTCCGCACATACCAATTGGTTCTTTGATTCCGCCTTCCGCGTCGATTGTAAATTCTTGCGGAAGAACGTGAATGATTTGTTCTCCTGGTAGCATTGCCAAGTTGTACATATCTTCAATCAGCGCATCGATATCGTGCTGCGTGATTTCGTCTTCTTGGTTCTTGCGTGTGCGCATGCCGTTGTATTGAAGACTCTTGATGTGCTGACCGGCAATACCAACGTTTACCAATTTGATGTCAACACCACTTTTTTCAGAAGCTTCTTCTACTGCAGCCTTGATGCTCGCTACAGTTTTTTCAATATTGGCAACAACGCCTCGACTCACCCCAATGCTTTCACTCTTCCCAATGCCGAGAATTTCAATTTTGCCATTTTCTGTGCGGCGTCCTACAAGACATGCAATCTTGGTGGTTCCGATGTCGAGTCCGACAATAAGATCTTGGTTCATATTCTTTTTCTAATTCGTTAACTGTTTTCTTTCACAAACTACTTGTCCCTCGTACTCTAAGTGAATACTGCTATACATATTGAGATCACGGGTTTGTAGCGTGTTTGCGTAAAAGGTTTTCAATTTCTTGAACTTTAAGTCCAAGTTATTTACATCACCTATAAAAATGCGATGTTCCCCAACGCGAGGAATTATTTGCACATTGCGTGCCGCATCGATAAAAACGTGTTCCACCTGCGCCATCAAGAATTCATCTTTGCGAATGTGCATGGTGAAAAAATAAATATCATCCAACATCGACTTAAAGGCCCACTGCTCGTCTTTGCGTGCTTCTTCAATCGATTTATTCAGTAATTTTTCTTGAATATTTCCAGTAAAAACGGGAAGTTTCATTGCGTAACCTGGAGTAACGGGCATGGTAAAACCATCGATATCGATGTACATGCTCGACCCATCTTGATTAAAAACGCGAGCTATCGGAAGGCGTTGTTGAATCTTTACAACAAAACGACCATCGACTGTTGTAAATACATCAGCACTTTTCACCGAAGGGTGAGAAGACAATTTATCGTGAAGCTTTTGAATATTGATTTGAGTGAGCTGTTTACCAATCAAACTATCATTCTTGGATTGAATCAAACTTAGCACTGTGGCATTATCGATGAAGAACTTTCCTCCCTGATCTTGAATTTCGATTTCAACCTTCCAACACTTCTCAGCCTTCTGCTGGTTTCCGGCAAAAACGACCAAAGAAACTACTCCGACTGCTAAAATTCCTAGGATTGAATACACCAAAATGCGTTTTCCCTTGCCCTTCTTTTTTTTCGGGGCAGGAGAAACCGGCGTCTCATCAGGTGTTGACCCGGTGTTTTCTGGCTCATCATATGTCTTGAAACGGTTGTTCACAGTGGGGTTCAGATCTTTTACGACCTATAACTTTAGTCCCACTAAACTCTTATATTATAAGATCTTGTTTTCGAGAATCTCAAGAACTTATCCAATGGAGTGTGTTAGTTAGATAGTTTGGTAGTTAGATAGTGTGGTAGTGTGGTAGTGTGGTAGTTTGGTAGTGTGGAAATTGATTTAAGTGGAAACAAATGCACACAAGTGGAAACAAGTGAAAACAAATGCACACAACAGTCTCAGTGTCTTCTAGCGAATAGCTCGTATTTCATTTGTGTTCACTTGTGTGCATTTGGTTTAATTTGGGTACACTTTCACTACCAAACTACTTGATCCGATTCTTCAAATCATCCGCCCCGGTCTTTCTATCTTTTGCTTTGATATTCTGGTTACCGAAATTATAACTCACGTTGACACGGAATTGACGTGACTCCCATCCTCCTGCGGCATCCATTAATAATCCACCATAGTCTGAAACCCCTCTCCATCTTGATGTCCAGAAAACGTCACCCATCGACATTCTTACGACTAGCTTATCTTTCATGAAGGTCTTTTTCACCCCTAAATCCAAACTCCACATGGGTTCGTTCTTAAATGTACCACCCCACATACCAGGACCTGAATACCATCCACTCACTTCGAAGCCCAATGTCTTCGTGGCTGTGAAGGAATTATTCATGTAGAAATTATAGCCAAAACGACGAATGTCGATTACCAAATTATTTCCAAAATCAGCTTTGTTGTGAATCTGGGTGACGCTGAGATTCAGGTAGCCATTCCACCATTTCTTAATGGGAATTGGGCTTCCCAAATTCAAACTAAAATATTCCTGATACCCTAGGTTTTTCGGACTAATAAATGATCTTGAAACCTCAGTGGTATCAGTAATTTCCGTGAAGAAATCATTGGTGCGCGCATACGACAAGGTTGTATTTACCATATACATATAGGTATGCGTCAATTCAACGCTATTGGTAAACTGTGGACGTAGGTTTACATTTCCTTTGGAGTAACTCAATTCATCCAAACGATATTCGAAAGGATTCAAATCTTGATAGCTCGGGCGATCGATACGTCGACTAAATGTCAAGTTGAATGAATTCATGGCATTCTTCGTATAAGTGACTGCCGCTGAAGGGAAAAATTCGACATAATCTCTGTCAATCTTTTCATAATCGGTAGCAGTGAAGGCCAAAAGCTCTCCACGACTCACAGTCTGCTCAGCTCGCAGTCCTGTTTGGATAGAAAACTTACCAAAAACCCTATTGTAATTCACATATAACGCATTGATGTTTTCTTTGTAATCAAAGGTATTCGAGCGAGTCGTATCTATTGTTTGGATGTCATCCACCACATTGAAAAAATCAAGTCCGTTCTTGGTTTGAACCAGAGATGATTTAAAACCAAGACCCAACTTTCCTTTTAAAAAGTCCTGCTCGTAATCAGCTTTTAGTGTCAACAAATCAATCAATGTTGTAGTGTTATTCTGGAAATTGCTTTCATATAACACCACATTTTCTGAAGTGTTGTAATAGGTATTTGGCTGATAGTTATTACTGAAAAAATCAAACACACCATAGTCCAAATCGACATTCAATTCGCGGCCAGTGGTATCGGCATAATGATAATTCATATTTGCAGCGATATTGTCGCGACGACCTATGTTGGTCGATTCTGCAATTAGTACGCGGTTTTGACTCGGATCTAGATCCGTAATTGCGGTGCGAGTATTTCCATACCAATTGTTTTCACTTGCTTGTCCATTCACCATGATTCCAATAGAACTTTTGCTATTGATAAAATAATCGACTCCGCCTTTGTAATTGTGTTTCAGTCCATCAGAAGAATTGTCCGAGAATTGATCGTAGAAAGAACCATTTTGCCTTCTTTCAAAATCCATATAGCTCCAAGATTTACCCCAGTTGTTGCCATAGTTTCCATAAACATTCCATTTTTCGGTACGATGGTTTAACGTCAAACTTGTATTGTACTTCGAATAGCGTTGCACCCCGTAACCAAGAGAGAGCGTGCCATTTGTACCAACATTTTTATTCTTCTTTAAACGGATATTGATAATGCCCGCATTACCTGCAGCATCATACTTCGCCGAAGGATTGGTAATAATTTCAATGCTTTCAATATTGCTGCTTTGCATATTCTTAAGCATATCCTTTAATGCATCGCCATCCAAAGGAGTGAGCTTTCCATCGATATAAACAACGATTCCTCCTTTCCCTTTCACCATGATATTCTCATTATTGTCAACCATAACACCAGGTGCTTTCCTTAATAATTCCAGAGCATTCAAACCAACCGCGTTTGTAGTTCCCTCCACATTGAAGATGGTTTTGTCTGCCTTAATTTCGACTAGAGGCTTAGTATAGACAACTTCTAGGGCCTTCATTTCAGCTGAAGCTGGAAGCATTTTGATTGGCTCTGCCGCGAGCACTGTTCCTGCGGTGTATTCAAACGGTGCTGCAAAAAATGGAGCATAGCTCGTCAATCGATATTGCAAAAAATAATTTCCTGAGGAAATGTCTTCAATAATAAAAAGTCCCGCTTCATTCGTAGCCACTGCTTTCACCATTACAGAATCGGAGGCATTTTGGAGAATGATGTTTACAAATTCCAATGGCTTTCCTGCTTCATCTGAAACGGTGCCTGAAATTTGAGCATTGAGGGAGACGGTCAAAAGTGACGCGAAAAAAAAGAGTACTGACTTCATAGATTTTTTGATCTGGCGGCAAAAGTACCCCTGCATCATGACAATTAGATGACAAAAAGTGATGAACGGATAAGTGTTTAACAATCGTTAGCACACGATTAACAGTCATTTAAGAGTTTTTCTTCTGCATGCATTGCATTTTTGTATGGTCTTTTGAACCCAGCGGGTTTTTAAAGGTTTTCATAGTGGTATTTTACCGAACTCACAGAGTTCATCTGGAGAACGGTTTTGGTTAAAGGTTTAGTGACATAGGGCTGCCAACGGGCGGCCCTTTTGTTTTTTCGATTTTCTCGAATTTTCAGATTTCGATTTTTCCGAATTCGAAAAAGTCGAAATCGACCCTTTTGAAGGATGAGCGGACCACATCTTTGTCACACTTAAATGAAAAACCACCTAACTTTTTTAAAAATGATGTACCCTCAAATCAAAAATTTACGCATTATGCGAGACTTCAAGCAAGAATATGTAGCTGCATATCTAGACATTAGTCAGCCGGAATACAGCCGCTTGGAAACAGGCACGCGTACAGCTAGAGCTAAGGAGATGGAAAAACTGGCTCAGCTATATGGAATTCGAATAGATCAACTCATGCAATCCGAAATTGCTATTGAAATGGCTACAAGCATAACCAAGCCATTCAAACGTAGTGACGCAATACCACGCGACATTGTAGATCGTCTGATCGACAATAATGGTGAATTGCTTCGTAACTTAATAGACCACCAATCGAAGACTGAAAAGATTATAGACAAGCTATTCTCTTTTATTGAGCGAAAATCAGGTTCCGAGATAGCATATCGCGAAATGTCAAGCATGAGTCCAGTCAACGAAGAATTCAACAACTTAAGAACAAACGACAAATAGTTGAAAAAAAAAGTCAAAATTCGCAACCTAACGGAAAACCTAGCGTATTAACCCTGTATTACTAACAAATTTGCCCAAATATGACACTCCATTATTCACCCAATAATTCCGGAGCAGAAATTTCTGAAACACCGCGCGTCCTCTACTTGGATGACGATCAAGGCAATCTTGACTCATTTCGCGCAAACTTCAGAAATGAGTTTGAAATATTCGTCGCTACAACACCAGTTGAAGCTTATAATCTTATCGAAACGGAAAGAATTCAAATTGTAATAACTGACCACAATATGCCAAGCATGAGCGGTGTGGAGTTTCTTGAGAGCATTTCAAGAGACTATCCATACGTGCAGCGCATTTTGCTAACTGGTTACACCGATTTGATCCCTGTAGTAGAGGCTGTCAATAAAGGAAAAGTCTTCCGCATTATGACTAAACCATTTAACATGAGTGAAATCTCTAGAATGGTCAGTGAAGCCTGGGAACAATGCAAGGACATGTTCGAAAAAGAACGTACAATCCAACTATTGACTAGACAAAACCAACAGTTTGAATTTATTCTAAGACAGCGTTTACTTTCGTAATATCTGTTTATATTTTGGAGTGCTGCAACGCACTTGTGTTTGATAGACTAAATTACCGATGAAAATATTAGCCCCGAGAGCACTGCTCTTCGGGGCTTTTCTCTTTTAGGGCTTCACAAATTCAGAAGTCACTATCTCATTACTTTCCTGAATATCTCGGTCGACAAGTTTTATTTTAAATCGACACGTATCGAATGCCGAAGGCAAGTAATATGTCGTCATTTTCAATTTGATTGTTCCACTTTGACTTGGATCCTGCCCTGTTGGCTTTGCCCACGGCACTCGATAGTAGAAAGGAGCGGCCTCTTCATTCACACATGGGTCGAGTTGTCCAGGAGGTGCATCTCCATTGTCCACCCAAACTCCATTTTGCTTTTCTTGATAGATACAATAGAAGTTATAATAACGAAGACAATCTGCAAAAACACCAGTGGTATCCGCTTGTTCAAGACCGAAATTTCCGTCACCATCGGTAAAATTGACAATGACATTAATGGAATCCCCGAAGTTTTCGATGCTATTGAAGGAAACCGCGGGAACAGGCGGAATCTCATTATCCTTGAGGCATCCGAGGATAATTGTTGAAAATACGAGGGCGAAAAGCAGAATCTTTTTCATTTGTTCAAATCTATCGAATTTCTTTGCAGTCTGATGCAACGCCAAAATTATATAGAACGGATTTTCTCTATTCGTGATTCTGAAGAATTCACCGACCTAGCGTTGGAGCTATTCAGATATCAGGCAAAGGAGTGTCCTATATATAAAGACTACATACAATTATTAAAGATTGCACCCGAATCGGTCAACAGAATTGAAAAAATTCCATTTCTACCCATTGAGTTTTTCAAATCACATGAGGTAAAATGTGGAGATTTCGCAGCTCAGACGGTTTTTACAAGCAGCGGCACGACAGGACAAACGGTTTCCAAGCATCATGTGAAAGACCTTCCATTATACGTTCGCTCGTTTACAGAAGCGTTCCATCTTTTTTATGGAAATGAAAAAGACTTCGTGTTATTGGCCTTACTTCCCTCCTATTTAGAAAGAACCGGCTCATCACTTATATATATGTGTGAAAGCTTAATCAAGTCGGGCGGAAATCCAATGAGTGGTTTCTATTTGAATGAGCATAGCGAATTATTGAGTATCCTTAAGCAATGCAAGACTGAAAAAAAGAAAACCCTTCTGATAGGCGTCACATTCGGCTTACTTGATTTTGCTGAGAGCATACAGGAATCATTTCCAGACCTTATCGTAATGGAAACAGGCGGCATGAAAGGCCGCCGAGAAGAGTGGGTTCGAGCGCAGGTACATCAATTTTTAGGTGATCGTTTTGGGGTGGAAAAAATACATAGCGAGTACGGGATGACTGAATTATTGAGTCAAGCGTATTCAGATGGTGATGGTCTATTTGCTTGCCCTCCATGGATGAAAGTACTTCGTCGTGAGGTAACAGATCCATTTGAAATAAATTCAAATCCTGGCGGTGGAGCGCTAAATATCATTGATTTAGTAAATGTTGACTCATGCTCTTTCATAGCTACTCAAGACCTTGGAAAGCTGCATTCAGGTGGGAAATTTGAGGTTTTAGGAAGGTACGACCATGCAGAAGTGCGTGGGTGTAATTTAATGGTAAGCTAAGATTTACTCATTTATTAGGCAACCATAGTAAAAATTGGTCGTCTTAGAAGTAACTGCTCTTTGAATATCGTCTCGTCTAACCAAAAACATTTAGTACCATGAAAGAATTAATCACAAAACTCATGGAGGATAATCCTGGCTACATCATGCTAGCTGGATTCATCATCTTAATCGGAGCTATTGGAAAAGCAAGACTTTTCGCAAAAGCGAATCAACCGATGATTGCTGCCATCGTGCCTATTTGGGACACGTTTGTTGTCCTGAAAATGGTTGGAAGACCTAGTTCTCACTTCGTTTATTTCCTAATTCCAATTTACAATGTGTACTTTAGTTTTAAAGTTCTCATTGAAATTGCCCAATCTTTTGGAAAATACACAATGATTGATGCGTTCTTTGCTTGTTTCTTCAACGTATTCTATGTTCTAAATCTAGGACTAGCTTACCAAGAGAGCTATTACGGACCAGTCTACGGAATAAGTTTAAAAGACGTGCAGGCCCGCAAGCCTGTGCTAGTTTAGATTTTTGGTTTCATAATCTGAAGGAAAAAGCCCTGTCATCGGACGGGGCTTTTTTATGCGCTTCGCGCAGGGATGATGGATGATGGCTGATGGAAAGAAAAAGCCCCGAAAGCGCAGCTTTCAGGGCCTTTTTATATACTTTAGATTCCTTTTCAAAATCATCCATCATCCATCATCCATCATCCATCATCCATCATCCATCATCCATCATCCATCATCCATCATCCATCATCCATCATCCATCATCCATCATCCATCATCCATCTCAGAGGAGCGTTGCCAAGTAGTCTGGAGTCTTTTGTAGTGCTGATATTAATCCTTCCGGTTTTGACCCTCCGGCTGTTGCGAAGAACGCTTGTCCACCGCCGCCGCCATTGATCTCTTTCGCCAATTCTCGCACAATAGCTGATGCATTCAGATTTTTGGACTTCACCAATTCCTCTGAAATAACAACAGTGATTGTAGGTTTGCCTCCAGACTCAGAACCAAACACAGCAATCATATTGTCCTTCTCGCCTTTCAATTGGAACGCGATGTCCTTGATTTCCGCAGCTTCCAAGTCAACCTTTTCAACGAGTAACTGAATACCCTTCACTTCAGTGAATTTAGAAGCGAGTTCCTTCTTCACATTATTTGCTTTCTCTTTGTTCAACTTCTCTACTTGGCGAGCCAAGTCATTATTCTTTTGTTGAAGATCAGAAACCGACTTCAAGATATCTTTAGACTTGAGCAATTGACGAAGACTTTCCAATTGGCTCATTTCTTCTTTCATCAATCCAAAAGCAACTTCTCCAGCTATAGCTTCAATACGACGTATACCCGCAGCTACTGCGCCTTCTGATGTGATTTTAAAGAAACCGATAGAACCTGTATTGGCAATGTGAGTTCCACCACACAATTCGATGCTATCACCAAATTTGATGACACGCACTTTATCTCCATACTTCTCACCAAACAGCATCATGGCTCCCAACTTGCTTGCCTCTTCTATTGGAACATCTCTGCTCTCTTCTAGCGCATATTGTTTGCGAATTCGTTCGTTTACCAAACTCTCTACTTTCTCTACTTCCTCATCCGTCATCTTCGCGAAGTGACTAAAGTCGAAACGGAGATAGTCTGGGCTTACGAGCGAACCTTTTTGCTCTACGTGAGTTCCCAAAACATCACGCAATGCTTGGTGCAGCAAGTGAGTCGCACTGTGGTGAGCAACGCTATGTGCACGTTTCGTTGGATCTACAGTTGCTCTAAATGCCGCTTCAGGATTCTCTGGAAGAGTATCTGTGAAGTGAACGATTAGGCTATTTTCCTTTTTAGTATCTGTAATTTCAAGACGTTCGTTGGCAGAAACCAAAACTCCTTGATCACCCACTTGTCCGCCGCTTTCAGCGTAGAAAGGTGTTGTATTAAGAACTATTTGATATTGTTCTTTTCCTTTAGACTTGATTTTTCTAAATCTCAAAATTTTCACATCTGCTTCGAGGTGATCGTAGCCGATGAATTGAGATTCTCCTGTTCCAAGCTCCACCCAGTCGTCTGTTTCCAATTTTGTAGCAGCACGACTTCTTTCTTTTTGCTTGTTCAATTCATCATTGAAACCAAGTTCATCAATTCTCTTCTTGCCTTCACCTGCAATAAGTGCTGTAAGATCGACCGGGAATCCGAAAGTGTCATAAAGTTCGAATACGACTTTACCTTCTATTACTTCGCCTTCTGTTTTCTTAATAATATCCTCAAGAAGAGCGATACCTTTATCTAAGGTGCGCAAGAAACTTTCTTCTTCTTCTTTAATAACGCGTGCAACGAGGTCGCGAGATGCGCGGATTTCTGGGAAGAAATCGCCCATTTCAGAAGCCAATACATCTACTAATTTGTAAATGAAAGATTCTTTCAAGCCAAGGAAGCTGTATCCGTAGCGTATTGCGCGACGAAGAATACGACGGATAACATAACCAGCGCCACCGCTAGCTGGCAATTGACCATCAGCAATAGCGAACGATACAGCACGAACGTGGTCAGAAATAACACGCATTGCAATATCCTTCTTACTATCTGTGCGTTCGTATTTCAATCCACTCATTTTCTCAATAGCAGAGATGGTAGGAGTGAAAACGTCGGTATCGTAGTTTGACAATTTACCTTGAAGAACCATACAAAGACGCTCGAAGCCCATTCCTGTATCCACGTGTTTCGCTGGAAGAGGTTCAAGACTACCATCAGCCTTTCTATTAAATTGCATGAATACGTTGTTCCAAATCTCGATCACTTGCGGGTGACTTTCATTGACGAACGTTTTTCCATCCACCTTAGCTCTTTCCTCATCTGGGCGAACATCTACGTGAATTTCAGAACAGGGCCCGCATGGACCAGTATCACCCATTTCCCAGAAATTATCTTTTTTATTTCCACGAAGAATGCGATCTTCAGCGATGTGACGCTTCCAAATATCATAGGCTTCTTGGTCGAAGTCAAGATTTTCTGAGGCATCTCCTTCAAAAACGGTCACATATAGACGGTCTTTTGGAATTTTGTAGACTTCAGTGAGAAGTTCCCACGCCCAAGTAATGGCTTCTTCCTTGAAATAGTCACCAAATGACCAGTTACCGAGCATCTCGAACATGGTGTGGTGGTAGGTATCCACACCTACTTCTTCCAAGTCGTTGTGCTTTCCGCTTACGCGAAGGCATTTTTGGGTATTGGCGATGCGAGGATACTTAATCTCGCTGTTCCCTAGGAAAAGGTCTTTGAATTGGTTCATGCCCGCATTGGTAAACATCAATGTGGGATCGCCCTTCACGACCATTGGAGCAGATGCAACAATATGGTGCCCCTTTGAGGCGAAAAAGTCTAAAAATTGCTTTCTAATCTGTTTGGATGTCATAGTGGTGCAAAAGTAACACGCTCCTCCCTTATTTTAGCACCCTAGAATATGGCAAGATTTAAATATAAATTCAACCCTACCACGCTGAACTTTGAAAAGATCAGCTATACCGTGCGCGATTATTTCTTCACAGGGTTGAGATATTTATTTGCAGGCCTTGTCCTTGGCGGGATTGGTGTGGTTCTGTACTCTTCCTTTTTCAAAGACCCCGATACCGCTCGACTAGAAAGAGAGATTAATTTCCTTGAAACACAAATTGAGGACTTAAACGGAGAAATCGACACTTTGGAGACGTTTGCGGTCGATTTGGAGCAAAAAGACGAGAAAGTGTACCGTAGTATTTTTGGAGCGGCTCCTTATCCTGAACAAAAAAGAAGGGGCTCTATAGGCGGTAGCGACAGATACAAAAGTCTAAAAGGCTATGAAAGCAGCGACGGAATCATCGAGACCAAGCGCCGCATTCAAAAACTCCAAAAAATGTTTGTCGAGCAAAGCAAGAGCTACCAGGATGTTTTCGCTTTAGCTCAAGCACAAGATCAAATGCTACAGTCGATTCCTGCGATTCAACCTGTTTCCAATAAAGACTTAAAGCGTATTGCATCTGGTTTTGGTATGCGTGTGCACCCCATATATAAGATTGCGAAGATGCACACCGGATTGGATTTCAGTGCAGATATTGGAACAGAGATTTATGCTACTGGTGACGGCACTATTGAGGCCGTAGATAGTAAACTCAGCGGATATGGTCACCACGTGATAATTCAGCACGGATATGGATTTGAATCGCTATATGCTCACATGAGCAAAGTGATAGTTCGTCCAGGTGAAAAGGTGACCAGAGGCCAAGTAATCGGCTATGTTGGAAACACTGGAGCCTCGACTGGGCCTCACTTACACTATGAAGTTTTAAGAAATGGTGAGAAAGTTGACCCAGCTTTCTATTTTTACAGCGACATTACACCCGAACAATACGAAGATTTGTTGCAGCGCGCTGCGAATGCAAACCAAAGTTTCGACTAAAACCCTATTGCGAATGTTGACCAAAGTTCAGGACATCGAAAAACTATACTACTCTATTGGAGAAGTAGCAGATATGTTTGAAGTGAATGCCTCGTTGATTCGCTTTTGGGAAAAGGAATTTCCGCAATTACAGCCACGAAAAAACAGTCGCGGCAACCGAGTTTATTCTAAAAAAGACTTAGAGCTTTTTAAAAAAATTCACCATCTCGTTAAAGAAAGAGGTTTCACTCTAGATGGCGCAAAGAACGCGCTTCGCGCAAAACGCAACGTCGAGGATAAAGAAGAAACCATTACCACAAAACTACTTCGCATTAGGAATGAGCTGAAGGCTATTGGCAGTGGGCTGTAAGCTTTTGGCTGTTGGCTGTTGGCTTTTAGCTCTAAGCAATAGGTAGTAGGTAGTTAGTCACTTGTCGTTGGTCACCGGTCGTTGGTCGTTGAACTTTTCTTGGGGTGCTTGTGTTGTCTTTGAAACACTTGTGCTATGTCTGAAAGACGAATATTGGTTTGGTTTCGAAATGATCTAAGACTACACGATAATCCCGCGCTGCACAACGCTTTGAAGAAAGCAGACAAAATTGTTGCAGTCTATTGTTTTGATAAAAGACTGCTTTCAAAAAATTCATTCAATTGGAATAGAACAGGAGATTTCAGATTAAAATTTCTGATCGAATCTATTCATTCATTACAAAAAAATATTTCCGCGCAGGGCGGAGAACTTATTCTCACGATTGGAAATCCTGAAGAAGAAATTGCCCGTCTCGCTATTTTACATCAAGTGAGTTCGGTTTACTATAATAGCGAACCTTGTTCAGAAGAGAGAAGCATTGAACTTGCTCTAGAAAAGAAACTCAATGAGGCGCGCATCGACTGGAATAGCTATTGGAATAGCACTTTGGTAGACAAGGAAGATCTTCCCTTTTCAATAAAAAATCTTCCTAATGTATTTACAAAATATCGCCAACAAATAGAATTAGAATGTGAATTCAAATCACCAATGACACTTGAATATGAAATAAAAACGATTGGGGAAAGTGAACTTACCATTGAAGAATTGCGCAATATCAAACAGCTAGATGATTCCTTTGATGAACGTTCAGTTATCCATTTCGTAGGAGGAGAAAACAGCGCATTGGCCAGATTAAACGAATTTATTTGGCAGACGAATTCGATTGCAACATACAAGGAAACCCGCAACGGATTAATCGGAAGAAATTATAGTTCGAAGCTCTCTCCTTGGCTTTCCGTTGGCGCAATTAGTCCTCGACTTATTGCACAAGAAGTTTCTCGCTATGAAAATGAAGTTGTCAAAAATGAAAGCACATATTGGTTGATATTCGAATTATTGTGGCGCGATTTCTTTCGATTCACGGCATACAAAGCAGGAGTTGATTTATTCAAACTAAATGGCATAACGCGCAAACCAACAATGCAAAAATCGCGAGACATCGACACGTTAATGACATGGATAAATGGAGAAACAGGCGATGAATTTGTGGACGCGAATATGCGTGAATTGAAGTTGAGCGGATGGATGAGCAATCGTGGCCGACAAAATGTAGCAAGCTATTTTGTGCATGATTTAAATATGGACTGGAGATTAGGTGCTGAGTATTTCGAACATCAATTAATAGATTACGATGCAGCAAGCAATTGGTGTAATTGGGCATATCTAGCGGGCGTAGGAAACGATCCTCGAGGAGATAGAAAATTCAACACATTAAAACAAGCGAACGATTACGATAAGAATCACGAGTACAGGGGGATTTGGCTTTAGGCTGTTGGCCTTTGGCTATTGGCTTTAGGTAATAGGTAGTTGGTGGTAGGTAGTTGGTGGTAGGTAGTAAGTAATTAATGATTGATGTGCAATTCATTTGGTAATTATATTTACCTCCCCGAATTAATAACAGCCAAAAGCCAAAAGCCAAAAGCCAAAAGCCAAAAGCCAAAAGCCAAAAGCCTAAAGCCTAAAGCCTAAAGCCTAAAGCCAAAAAGCCAA
>JBIIBU010000164.1:0-4616 GCA_044239235.1 Flavobacteriales bacterium | reverse complement strand
GTTCTATGTTTAGCAAAACCGACAGACTCGATGTATCACTGATGTCCACCAGCACAAAACGTCCCACGGCATCAAAGACCACGCTATCATCCAGCATCAGTTTGACGTTCGACACGTAGAATTTTAATACATCAATACGAACACTATCCGATTTTGAATCCTCCAAATAAGACACACCAGAAACCAAATCCTCCTCCATCACCTCCGGAACGAAGCGAATGGAAACATTCTTCTGAGCAGAAAGCCCAATAGAAAACAAAAGAAAACCCAATAAAATAAAGGATCTGCACATAAAATGGTCAAAGGTGAAATGCAGACTGAAATATATGAAAATGGTTTAATTAGCGTGTAATTCTCTGTGTAACTCTGTTCGTCTCTGTTGGTCTCTGTGGCGAAATTTTTCTTTGGACCACAGAGATTAACAGAGCAAAACAGAGATTCACAGAGAACTACCAAACTATCACACTATCAAACTAGCAAACTAGCCACGGCTCTATCGGCAGCTTTATCATTCGCCTGAATCGTATAAAGCAGACCTCGATCTTGGTTTTCCTTTTCTTGAATGTAGTAATTGATATCTCTTGAACTTACGGTGAGCATCAGAGGTCCTTGTGCGAAGAAGGATATGCTGTAGTATTTCGGATTGGTGAAAATCTCGTTCTTCTCCTTTGCTTGTGCTTTCAATTGATCCTTGAGCAAGGCGATGTAGGCTTTCAATTTTTCTTCACTCAATTCGTCTGAATGATTTGTCATGTCCGCCGCCCATTCCGCTTCGATCTTGAGCATCATATTGAGATCGCCTTCATCGTAAGCCACTGTAAGTTTTTTCATCCACTCCAACTTCAATTCCTGACGTTGTGGATCTTTCTCCATATCAGGATGAATGAGCTTTGCGAGACGTTTATATATTTCAGAAAGACCTTTCTTTTTTAATGCTTCAAGTTCAAAAGCCGCGCTTGATTTATCATCCTCCGTTTTTTCCTTCTTCTTTTTCGAAGCGCGTTCCTTCTTTTTATCTGCAATGCTTCGCGCGCGACTCAAGCGTTCTTCAATCACCTTTCTCAATTCAGATTTCGATAAAGAAGCATCGATATTATCGAGATCAACTTCCAAACCTTGTTTTCTAAAATGAACTCTTAAAGTATCCAACAAATCATCCAGCATCGCCTCCTTCATATCCGTCACCAGCATAAGATCATCTTCCGAAAGATCATTCATGCTCATTATTCCAAAATCCTCCAGGTCGCGAGAGAGGTCATTCAATTTGTTCACTTCCTCATTATTCATTCCATGCGGACTATGAAGAATATTGGATACGATGTCTTGAATAAATTGATTGAGCTGCATCTTCTGCTCTTGACCTCGTTGTTTATTAGTCAAGTGTTCAAATAAGCAGAGAGCAATATCCAATTTCACTCTACACCACGAAGTATAGATGGGCTGGGAGTTTGTATTGAAATCATTTAGCTTTTTATCCAGCGTCTTTGTAAGATCCGCCAAATCCGCTTCCCCCTTCTTAAGTCTCCCCATCAAGAATTTGAATTCCGTCTGCAACGGCGACTCACTCTTCCCATTCCCCTCAGTTGATATCGGTATGTTCTTTCCCATAGAAGGGCCAAAGTTAAAGCAAGGGGAATCAAATGCACCCAAGTGGAAACAAATGAACACAAGTGGAAACAAATGATTTCGGATTTCGGATTCCGGATTTCTGATGATGGCTATTGGCTATTGGCTGTTGGCAATTGGCTTTTTTAAATCTACACTTTTAAATCTACACTTTACCTTCTAAAATATTACGCCCCTTCGGGGCTTGAAAACACACTCGCATCCTTGTTGCTAACATAGAACGCCCCTCCGGGGCTTGTGAGATTTCATCATTCAGACACCCCTTTTCATTCAGGCTCACTTGTATTCATTTGGGTACATTTGTTTCCATTTGGGTGCATTCGGGTGCATTTGTTTCCATTCGGGTTCACTTGGGTGCACTTGTGTCCACTTGGGTTCACTTTTTTTCACTGTCTCACCGCCACACTGTCTCACTGCCACACTATCAAACTATATTTGCGGAAACGATAAAAAAGACATGAAACAACATTTACCATTGGCCGCTCGTATTTTGGTGTCGGTATTGTTCATTTTCTCAGCTATATCAAAGATGTTCCCGATCTGGCTCTTTGAAAAACAAATGATTGACTTGGGATTTGCTGACTGGTGCTCTGCCCCATTCTTCGCTCGTCTATTACTTGCATTAGAATTAGGTATCGGTATCGCTATTCTTCAAAAGCATTTCTTAAAGCGTCTTATCATTCCTGTTACCATTCTTTTATTGGTAGTATTCTGTGCTCACCTTTCTTTTGAAATCTATAAGCACGGTGCAATGAACGGCAACTGCGGTTGCTTCGGACAAATGCTCCCAATGACTCCGCTTGAGGCTTTAATCAAAAACATTGTTACGATTGGACTTATCATCTACATCTATAGAAACGTAGAAGAAAAAGAGAAGGGCAAAAACAACATCATCTATCCATTTGCCATCTATGGTTTCTCTGCATGGTTGATGTTTATGGCATTCCCATTCTGTCCATGTGCTTCTGAAACTGCACCAGAAGAAGTAATTATAGAAGAAACAATTGCTCCAACTGATTCTATCACAAACACAATCAATGCGGCTGACACAACCACTGCTATCGTTGCCCCAGGATCAGCGGCTGTTGTTGAAGAAGTTCAACCTCCAATGGTAAAAAGCAAATTCGCTGAGTTCAAGAACATCGGTGGAAAAGCAGTTAACCTCGATCAAGGCAAGAAAATCGTTTGCTGTTTCGCTCCCGGTTGCGACCACTGCTTGGCTACTGCAACAGAGTTGGCACAAATGGCAACCAAAGGCGGTATGCCTGAAATCTATATCCTATTTATGGAGGAAGAAGTGGAAAAGATTCCAGACTTCTTAGCGACTTCAAAAATCAAAGCCAAATACAAAGTATTAGACATACCTAAATTCTGGACCTTAATGGGCCCGGCAAACACTCCAGCCCTTACCTACCTATGGAACGGAAATGTCATCTACGAATCAGAAGGCACCGAAGGAAACGCTTTTAATGCGGAGAAACTCTTGAGCAAGCTCAAGTAGTGAGACAGCGAGACAGTGAGACAGTGTGGCGGTGCGGCAGTGAGACAGTTTGATAGTGTGGTAGTGTGGTAGTTTGATAGTCACTAGTCGTCGGTCACCGGTAGTTGGTAGTTGGTAGTTAAAAATAATTATTCATTTAAAATAGATCATGTATCGAGATTAGTCATTAGTAACCTGTCGTTAGTCACCAGTCACAGGTCACTTGTCGTCAGTCACTAGTCACCGGTCACCGGTCGTTGGTCGTTGGTCACCAGTATGCTTTTTAGCAAAAGTTTTAAAATATCAGAAATGGAATTGAGAGCATTTATGGCTCACAATTCGAGCGAACTTGTTCCCTATCTGAAAGAGGTCATTACTAAAGAACGTGCGGTTTTTGAAACTGTAATGGATCTCGATGATGAAGAAGAAGACTACGAACCGGAGAATTATGCTGTTGCCAACGCAACGCGGATTCTATTGGAGTTTCGCAATCCTGATATCGTTAATTTTCTTTTTGAAAATGTATTCGACGATGAGGACTTCTCTATCGTATCGATGCAATACAACGACTACTTTCACTTCACGGTGATGTACATGATGTCGCTCGAATTTGACACGTTTAGAGAGAATGTGTTGGCGATGTCATTCGAGAATTCTAATCTCACAATCTGCCAAGATGTATTGACCTGTCTTGGACATTTCCATCCTGAGTTAAAAGAAAAATCAGAAAAGCTCATTGCTGAACTGTTTGAATTATATAGAAAAGAAGCAACTGCCATTCCACGCAGCGAAGAGAAGCGCGCTGCTATCGAGCAGTTGTCATACCTCTGTTGGTCTATTGCCGATATGCGCTTAACCCAATTCAAAGAAACCATCAAGACTGCCTATGCAGATGAATTGGTGGATGAAGAAGTTGTGGGCTCGTATGATGAAATAATAGAACAAATCCATGTATCAGGACCTTCAGGGTTGATGTTTGATACTATATCAAAGCATGAAAACATAACGATGGACTACATGCACGCATTAATCGAAGAAGAAACACCCGAAGAGTTTACCGAAGAGATGCTCTCCCGCCCCGACGATATCTTCAAAATCGTGGGAACTAAAAAGGAACCCAAAGTAGAACGCAATGATCCCTGCCCTTGTGGCTCTGGTAAAAAGTACAAAAAGTGTTGTGGAGCCTGATGGATGTTGGATGTTGGCTGTTGGCTATTGGCTTTTAGCTATTGGTTAGAGGAATCAGGAATCAGAAATACGGAATCCGGAATTAGTCACCGGTCTTAGGTTCTTATCATTATGCGAGAGAACTTATTTCGATAAAAACACTTATTTTTACTATCAATCATATTTTTTTGTCGATAAAATTTGTTTTTTGGCAGACTAAAGTTTACTTTTGTTTAGAATTACTTATAAATCGATGATTTTCATAAACCTAAACAAATGCGAACAGTACTTTTTCGCCTCATTATAGCTACTGCTGTAATAGGTTTGTTTTCACTATCTTCAA
>JBIIBU010000054.1:0-9867 GCA_044239235.1 Flavobacteriales bacterium | reverse complement strand
CAAGTTGGAATTCACACCAATTTCAAACTCTCGGCATTGGGAGAAGAATTGGTGTTCGGATATTCTGATGGAACAATTCTGGACTCACATGTATATGGAGCACAATTCGCCGATCGTTCAGTAGCGCGATGCGAAAATGGCTCTGGTCCTTTTATCGATAATGTATTGCCAACGTTCGGTTCATTTAATGAATGTATTGTTGGAGTGGATGAAGAACAAGAATTCTCATCTTTCGAAGTATATCCAAATCCTGCAACAGATTTCATTCAGATTGACGGCACAAGTTCGATCGAGTACATTAAAATATTAAGCAGCACAGGACAATTGGTGACCACTATTTTCATTAACAATAATGCATCAATTCGTGTTGAGATTTCCGATTTAGCAAATGGCATTTATCTCCTACAAACGAATACAGGCGAGACGAGGAGAATAGTTGTAGGCTCTAGGTAAGCCATTAATATCAGTAAAGAAAAGGCTATGGAAAAGCTCAGTAATGTTCACTCAAAAACCTTTTCGACCATTCTCATAATGGAGCGGTTTAAATTGAGTCCTTTGATCTCTTCTGGAGTCATCCACTTCAATTGTTTTGATTCATTACTGATCACAAAATTCTTGTGTTTTGCTTTCAGTAGATAGCGAATGTCGTAATGCAAATGCGCGGGTTCTCCTTTTTTCTCATTGAATGGAATTTCGTGGATATCGATGTCGAAGATTTCGTCACTTACAAATTCAATTTCTTCAATCCCTGATTCCTCTTGTGCTTCGCGGAGTGCCACGAGCTTGATGTTGGATTCACCATCCGCGTGTCCACCGAACTGCATCCACATATCTAGAAATGCGTGGTGGTTCATCAACACCTCTGTGCCATCAGGAGACAATACCCATGCGCTCCCGGTGATATGACCCGCAAGATTTGTTCTATAAAAGCAATCGTCATTCTCACGAATAAAGCGAAGCATTTGTTCTTTGAATTCTTGTTCTTCTGGAGTAGGGTGGTAGGTTTCGAGCATGGTCGGGGGTTCGTGGGGTCTGGTGGCAAAGGTAATTTAAGTGAACCTAAATGATTTCGAATTCCGGATTTCTGAAAACCTCTCTGTGGATCTTTAAACCTCTGTGGTAAAATATCCCAATTCACCACAAAGGCTCAGAGTTTTGAAGTTTAAGAGAGATATATCCTAAAGCTTATAGCTAACAGCCAATAGCCAACAGCCAATAGCTTACGGCCTAAAGCCTAGAACTGAAAATAAATAAATGGCTGCAGATCCGCACTTAATACTTGGTAGACGAAGAAGATCGTCACTAGACATGCCACTGCTATTGCTGGAATAGGTAGGTTGGAGAAGGTACTGCGGTATTTTTCTTTCATTGTAGTGGGCAACCAGTGAATGATCATACCCACTAGTATTACCATAAAGACCTTCCAATATCCGGCTATTACTTCTGGTGCTATGCTGAAATCCATGTGCATGAAGATGCGCTCCAACATGGTTGTTGCCGATAAGAATTCTGTTCCGATATCATGCGTGTCGTCTAACTCGGCCCATGAATTATTGCTGCCCGCTCTAAACCACACTCGTGTCAATGTGATGAATGTAAACGTCAAGAAAATAGCCCACATTCTGAAATACCACTTGCTCTTGTCTTTCCACGGACTGATCTTATTCCATAGTTTGTAGAACACCAATCCAAGTCCATTCAGTCCCCCCCAAATAATGAAGTTCCAACTCGCACCGTGCCAGAAACCCCCGATCAACATCGTCAACATCAAATTCAAATTCGTGGTGCACCATTGCGCAAAGGACTTCACAAAATAGGCAATCAACAATATCAATCCTATCGTAGCAACTGCTACAATCAATACCATAATTGATTTAGCCAACAACGCTACAATCCCTACGAATACACCTAAGAGAATGAACGAACCAATAGAGCCTTTTTGATTTCCACCCAATGGGATGTACAAATAATCTTTCAGCCAATTGGAAAGCGACATGTGCCATCGACGCCAAAAGTCAGCCACACTAGTCGCCTTGTATGGCGAGTCGAAGTTCTTGGTCAAATAGAATCCCATCAACATTGCAATACCAATCGCCATATCGGTATAACCGCTGAAATCGGCGTATACCTGCAAACTATAACCATAAATGGCCATCAAGTTTTCAAAGCCGGTATATGAATTTGGATTCTCGAAAATGCGGTCGATGAAATTGACGGCGATATAATCCGACAAGAATATTTTTTTCACCAATCCATTCAAAATCCAAAATACAGCAAGACCAAATTCTTGGCGAGTCAAACTGTATTCTTTATACAACTGAGGAATGAAATCAGTAGATCGAACTATTGGTCCTGCCACTAATTGAGGAAAGAACGAAACGAAGAATGCGAAGTCTGTAAAGCGCTTCACAGGTTGCAATACGCCGCGATATATTTCAACAGTATAACTTATACTTTGAAATGTGAAGAAAGAAATACCGACAGGAAGGACGATTTTATCGACTGTGAAATGGGTTCCAAAAAAGGAGTTGCTCCAATGCGCACCAATATTCATCACCTGATGATCTGTGCCCATCAATGAATTGAACGAGTCGGTAAAGAAGTAAGCATATTTGAAATAAAACAATATGCTCAAGTTCATAATCACACTCGCGGAAAGCCAGAACTTACGCCAACCTTGATGTTGTGTGATGGCAATTTTTTTTCCGATAATAAAGTCCCACAGCGCAGTGAAAAGCAATAGCAGAAAGAAGAGATCTGTAGTCTTGTAATAGAAGAACATGCTCGCCACAAACAAGAAGGCATGGCGAATGGCGCGTTGCTTATAGACAATGGCATCTACAGAAAGCACTATAGCGAAGAAAACCCAAAATATTGGGGAGGTAAAAATGAACGGTTGTTTTGGATTGAACACGAAGAACTCTTCAACCCATTTGGCGATCAGATTAAAATCCATTTAGGAAAACCTATTTTTTCTTTGGGGTGAATTTAGGCGAAAACTTCGGAGTTGTTTTAGGACTGCTAATATTCGGATTCTCATCTCTGTTGAGTTTGATGCCGAATTTGGTAATGAGAACTTTTTGTTCTTTATAAAGCATACCCACCACTTTCTTAAATGTGCCCTTAGACATTCTTAAGCGAAGCTTGATTTCTTCCGGATCGCTATCGTCATTCAAGCGGATGTAACCATTATTGTTTTCAAGAAAATCCAATAGGTTCTTGCGAGCATCGTCAATCAAGGCTTGTCCCTCTTTAGACATACTCACCGTGATTTCACCATCCTCGATTTTGCGAACATAACCTTTGAGCTTATCGCCTTCTTTTAATGGACGAAGCATTTCTTGTCGGAAAATGACACCAATATTTTTTCCATTAATAATAACACGGTTGCCGATTTCGATTTGTTCTGCCACGAGCAAGTCTACTTCATCACCTCTTTGAAGAGTGATTGTATTGTTTTTGAAATAGGAGGAAAGACGTGTAGAACCGAAAAGACGTTGGTTTCTGTCGTCCACTTGTAATGTCACCAATGCAAGGCGACCTTGTTCGAGTTGTTCTCTCATTTCCCTCATTGGAATGAGGATGTCGCGTTTGGTGCCGATACTCACGAATGCACCAAGATGATTGACGCTAATGATTCTGAAGCTTGCTACTTCACCTTCTTGAATGAGCGGAAGAACAGTAGTCGCTTCAAGTTCACGGTCTTCATTATAAAAGGTAAATACCTTAACATTCTCGCCGTTTTCAGGGAGTTGTCCTCTGAAATCTTTTTTAGGAAGATTGACATGAAAGCGCTCATCGCCGAGCATTAAATATTGAGCATTTGAATCATATACTGGGATTTCAATGATTCTGCCGGCAGGAATGTACATGTGTTGAATTTTGTACAAAGGTGGGGACGAATTATCAAAAGCCCAAACATCGAGGCTTTTCGCTGCTTATATTTGTCGAAACCATCAAGACCAATGACCAAATTATATTCAACATTATTCTTTGCATTTATTGCTGTTTTGGGTCAATCCCAATGTCAACCAGGCGAAGTGGAAGTGACCATGACCATGCATACAGACCCTTGGGGGTATGAAAATTATTGGCAACTTAATCCTTCAGGAAGCGGTTGTGGAAACAACATAATCGCGGAAGGCGCTAACTTAAATGTTGGATGCACCGGAACAGCTGCTGACAATAGTCCTGGGGGTTATGATAACAACTCTACTTATTACGAAGGACCATTTTGTCTTACTGAAGGGGAATTCTTCGACTTGATTTTCGTTGATTCTTACGGCGATGGTGGTTTGGCAATAGAGGTATTTGAAAATGGAATTCTAACGCATGTCTATTATGGCGGCGGCACCGGAAACACTTGGACTTTCCAGGCTGGGGTTTCGAATAATCCGATATATGATCAACCATGCGGGGCATTAGAAGTGACTGCAGATGGCGGCGCAATCGAACTTACCAACACGAATGCGATGGCGGGTTATGGTGAGATTGCTCCAGCGAATGGAAGTTGCGGAATACCAGGATTGTGGTGTGAAAATGCTATTACAAATTCTGTATGGGCTTATTTTATTCCAGAAGCTGGTGTTTCTTATGAAATAACTACCTGTGGCGATATACCAGGTTTTGATACCCAGATTGCGCTTTGGAAAGGAAATGATTGTTCTGTTCTGAACGCATTTGAATTTATTGCATCCAATGATGATATGGCAGGGGGGTGCGCAACTGCAGATGGTTATTCTTCTCTTATGCATGCCGAATGTTTGGAGGCGGGTGCCGTTTATTATATCCAAATTGATGGTTGGAATGGTGCTGTGGGCACCGCTTCTTTGGAAGTGACAACTTACACCGGTGGTCATTCTCTAGGTTCTCAAGTCAATAACGTGGCATGTCCACTAAATAAAGGTCAGGCCGGAAGTGGTTCCATTTTTACTTGGGTCAACGGAAGTGGTTCTAATTATTCAGCATCATGGACAGGGCCTGATGGCTTTACAAGCTCCAATAATATGATTTATGATTTGATACCTGGTGACTATTCTGTAACTGTTACAACAACATGTGGAGATGTTTTTACAGATGATTTTACAGTTAGTCAACCTGAAATGTGGAACGCTTATTTAACTATAACAGATCCGAGCTGTTCGCAATCTGAAGATGGTGAATTGGTGGCGAATGCAAGCGGAGCGACAGCGCCATATACTTACTTCTGGACTGGTCCTGATGGATTCTTTGGAGAAAACCAAACCATTTCCAATGCAGGTGCCGGCATTTATACCGTACAAATTTCAGATGCCAACAATTGCACATATCAATTGGAGTATAATCTCACTCCAGAAGATGCATTTGAAATTGACTTAGGAGCAGATATCGTTATGTGTATCAATGAAAGCGAAGTTGTATCAGCGCCACTTGGATATAGTTACATATGGCAAGACGGAAGCGGAAATCAGTTTTTCGAAATTGTAGCTTCTGAATGGGGATTAGGTGAGCATGCATTGATCCTTACCGCGACTACTGCAGATGGTTGCAGTGATACAGATGTTTTCGGATTCATCGTTGAAGATTGCAATTCAATTGATGAGTCATCTATGATGAATTGGAATATCTATCCTCAACCAAGCAATGGTCAATTCGTATTAACTGCTGATCGCAACCTGAATGGTTGTTCGGTTTCTATTCTGGATGCAGTTGGTAAAACAGTTTATACCAACAATGCTATTCAAGGTCAAATGCTCAACATAGATTTGAATGTTGAAGCAGGACTTTACTTCATTACACTAAATGAAAACAATACAATAAGCACAGGTAAATTGGTTATTGAATAAGCTTTAACCTTTCTAACAAAGCTGAGATATGGTCACTCGTCAAATCAAGATGGGTGACCATTCTTATTTTATCTGGTCCGAATGGGAAGCAAAGAATGTTATGTGATTTCAACTTCTCAACCCTTTTAGCAGCGTCTTTATCTTTCAAAGAAAAGATGACAATGTTGGTTTCGATAGGAGTAACCTCTTCGACCCAAGATAATTGTTCGAGTGTCTTTCCTATTTCTTGAGCTCGTTGATGGTCATCTTGCAAACGTTCTACATTATTCTGCAGTGCATATAGTCCTGCTGCCGCGATGAATCCGGCCTGGCGCATGCCACCGCCCATGCTTTTTCTTCTTCGAATTGACTTTTTGATAAAGTCTTTTTTACCGAATAGAAGACTACCAACTGGAGCGCCAAGTCCTTTGCTCAGGCATAGACTTATTGAATCAAAATGCTTTGCATATTCAGCGGGCGTAGTTCCCGTGGCAACAAGTGAGTTGAATAATCGCGCGCCATCACAATGGAGCGCAAGATTTTTTTCTTTACAAAGCTTGGAGATTTTTGCAATTTCATTTAAATCGTAAATAGCTCCTCCGCCTTTATTCATGGTGTCTTCTAAGCAAACAAGGGTTGTTATTGGACGATGAATATCATCCGGGTTAATGAGCGGAAGCACTTGTTCTGCTGTGATTCTTCCGCGATTTCCCTCAACAAGCGCAACGGAGCAACCCGAGTTGAGTGCTATTCCGCCTCCTTCATAATAGTAGACGTGAGAGATATTGCTACAAATTACCTCGTCGCCAGGATTGGTGTGCACATTAATTGCAATTTGATTGGTTTGTGTGCCGCTGCTGCAATAGAGTGCAGCCTCCATTCCAAAAAGATTAGCTCCAAATTCTTGAAGAGCATTAATCGTAGGGTCTTCTCCGAAAACATCGTCGCCTACATGAGCGCTCATCATAGCTTCCTTCATTTCTGGAGTAGGTTTGGTAACCGTATCGCTTCTTAAATCAATGATCATATCCTTCATTTTGGGTCACGAGTTTACGCAATATTACAAAGCGAGTCGAATCTTGCCTGAAATTCTCTTTTTTTGCACTGTCTTAATTGACCAGAACATACCTTATATAAAACCAGATGAATAGTAAAATGAAAAATTGGATTTTGATTGCCGTTACAATGAGTTTCGGTTTGCAAAGTCTTGCGCACGAAGGAATGTGGATTCCCTCTGTATTAGGAGCGGTGCACGATGAAATGCAAGGAATGGGATTGAAACTAACCGAAGAGGATTTGTACTCCATCAATAATTCGAGTTTAAAAGATGCAGTGGTGCTCTTTGGCGGCGGCTGCACAGCAGAGGTCGTTTCAAATGAAGGTTTGATATTTACCAACCACCATTGTGGATTTGATTATGTGCAGTTCCATTCATCTTTAGAGCACGATTATCTGAAGAATGGCTTCTGGGCAATGAATCGCAATGAAGAACTTATATGCAAAGGACTTACTGCCACTTTCGTGGTGAGTATGGAGGATGTAACCAAGTCGATGTTAGATGGAATTACAGGCGATATGGTTCCTGTGGATGCAGATAAAATCAAAGCAGCGAATAAAAAGAAATTGGAAGATGCTGCAAAATTGAATGGCTTGTCTGCGGTAGTTCGCGCTTTCAATTATGGCAATCAATATTTCTTGATTGTGACTAAAACATTTTCAGATGTGAGATTAGTGGGAGCTCCTCCAAGTGAGATTGGAAAGTTTGGTGGTGATACAGACAACTGGGTTTGGCCTCGCCATACAGGAGACTTTTCTGTATTTAGAATTTATGCTGACGGAGAAAACAAACCTGCTGAGTATAATGAAGCAAACGTGCCATTCAAGCCAGCGCATTTCTTTCCAATATCATTGAAAGGTGCGCATGAAGGGGATTTCAGTATGGTCTATGGCTTTCCAGGGCGCACAGAGCATTTCCTTACGAGCTACGCTGTTGACTATGCTGTGAACAAAAGCAATAAGATGCGTATCGAAATGCGCAGTACTTCTTTGGGAATTATTGATGGCAAAATGAGATCTTCTGATGCGCTAAGAATCAAGTATGCAGCGAAGCAAAGTGATATTAGTAATGCCTACAAGAAGTGGATCGGGCAGGGGTTGGGCTTAACACGATTCGATGCGATTGATGTAAAAAAGAAAGAAGAATCTGAGTTTACCAACCTTGTGAAAACATCGAAGAACGCCCAAGATCAAGAGATTCTTCCAAAGCTGCAGCGCAGTTATTCAGAGTATGAAAAATACAATATGGCTCGAGATGGTTTTGTAGAGTATGTGTTTTATGGACCAGAGATTTTTGCCTTTGCCAAAGGTGTAAATGATATGATGGATAATATGGAGAAGTGGGAAAAAGACGGAACCTTGAAAGCAAAGAAAGAAGAGCTACTAGAGAGCACTCGTTTGTTTTACAAGAATTTTGATTTGACTACAGAGAAAGAAATCTTCACATCATTGACGCCGCTTTATAAAAAGCATGTTGATACAGAATTGGGTCCTGGTGTTTTTGATACTTATATTTTGAAAGGCTCCATGTCTGCAACAGCGGACAGAATTTATGGAAAGAGCATTTTCAGAGATAGTACTTTGGTAATCAAGTTTATTAACGCTCTTTCGACAAAGTCGAAGAAAAAAGCGAGTAAGGATCCCATTTTGGCGATATCGAGATCGCTTTATGATGTGTATTCAACTTCGGTGACTCCTAAAGCGAAGGAATTTTCAGCAATATTGGATTCCCAAATGAGTCTTTATGTGAAACGCAAGCAAGAAGTAATGCCTTCGAAGAATTATTGGAATGATGCGAATAGCACATTGCGAATTTCATTTGGTAAAGTAGAGGGAAGTGCTCCGCATGATGGTTCTACCTATACTTATTTCACAACTGCTGATGGTATATTGGATAAGTACATGACGACTAATCCTGATTTTCAAATTGGAGATAGAATGAAGCAATTGTTGGAATCAAGGGATTATGGCAACTATGGAGAGGGAGGTGAGTTGAGAGTTTGTTACACGGGTAGCAATCATACAACAGGCGGAAATAGTGGTTCTCCAGCATTAAATGCCAATGGTGAATTAGTTGGAATCAACTTCGATAGAAGTTGGGAAAGTACGATGAGTGATATCTATTACAGCCCAGAGATATGCAGAAATATCATGGTAGATATTCGCTATGTTTTGTGGGTGATTGACGTTTATGCTGACGCCGATTATTTGCTTCAAGAGATGAAGCTAATGAAGTAGAAAAAGGACTTTAGAATAAAAATAAAAAGGGCCGCAATCTGTTGATTGGCGGCCCTTTTGGTTTCTTATTGTGCCCAGAAGTAGATGATTACAATTGCTACTGCGAAGCAGAAAATTGCGAAGGTCACTGGACCTCCAATTTCGTTTTGTTCAGCTTCTGTGTGAGCGTGATGATTGTCTTCGTGATGTCCCATAGGTTTGTTTATTTCGTGTCAAAAATAATCAGAGAATCGGAATTCTGACATTCAGGCCCTAAAAATGACCGTTCAGCAGAAATTGGCAAAATTCATTTTGAATAGCCTTAAAGTTCTCTTAACTTTGACTTGTCTTTAAAAGATAACTCTTTTAAAGGTGATTAGCTCGTTTAATCAATTAGTTTTAAGTGTTTCAGAAACCCCGCGGCCAACGCTGCGGGGTTTTTGTTTTCGAATACTTTCGGGTTTTTATTCATTGTGTTTGTACTCGCTCATGTTATCTTTACGGAACTGTTAAGAAACCCGCATGAACTGTGCAACCCTAACCAAGTTGAAACAGTCTTGAATGTAAGCCATGTTAAGGAAGTAAAATGAAACCCAAAAGCCTCATTAAAAACGTATTAGGTCTATTGACCAGCGTTTTCATATTTAGCACTCTCAATGCACAGGTTGTATTAAACGAGTTTACAGCTGCCAACTATAGCAATTTTGGTTTAGGCGGGGGATGGACTCCGGAATACGAAGACTGGGTAGAGTTCTATAATCCAACTGGTGCTGCCATCAATATTGGCGGT
>JBIIBU010000117.1:0-5987 GCA_044239235.1 Flavobacteriales bacterium | reverse complement strand
AGCTGACCCTCAGAAGTATGAGATTCCTGCGGGGACTAATGTTCCCGCAAACGGATATGCTTTAATTCTGCTATCTGGAACCTTCGAATATGACCCAGGATACCTTGGGGAAATCAATTCAAACTTCAAAGTCACCCAAACTAATTTCGAGAGTATTGTATTTTCCAATCCAATTGGCGCGATTCAAGAGTCTTATTCTTTTGACCCTGCAGATGCGGATGGCGTAGTTCCTAATCAAGCAAATCATAGTTGGGGTCGCAATGGAAATGGTAATGCCGATTGGGTTATTCATACCTCCCCAACTCCAGAAGCGGCAAATGGAACCTCAGCTGCTGTTCGATATGCTGCGAATGTTCAGATTTCTGTTCAAGCGGGCTATTATGCAGGTGCTCAAAACGTTTCTCTTTCTACAACAGAACCCGGCGCTACAATCTACTATACGATTGATGGAAGTGAGCCGGACAATACCGACAATGTCTATGCAGGACCAATCAACATTGCGAGCACACAAGTAATTCGCGCTGTAGCATACAGTGCTGACGCAACTGTTCTTCCTGGGTTTGTTGAAACAAATACTTATTTCATCGGCCCTGACACGCATACTATTATGCAAGTTTCAATCAGTGGAGCAACATTGTCTGATGGGGCTTGGGGAGGAGATGAGTTGACACACATCGAATTTTTTGATGAAAACGGTACATTCTTAAGCGAGGCAACCGGCGATTCAAACGAACATGGTAATGACTCGAACGCATACGATCAAAGAGGTTTTGATATGATTATACGCGATGCGCTTGGTTATGACAATGTGATAGATTATCCTGTAATAAATACCACAGACCGTCCAAGTTATGAGCGTTTGATTTTCAAAGCTGCCGCGAATGACAACTATTCATTTTCTAATGGAGCTCATCTTCGTGATGCCTATGTTCATGAACTAGCGTTGATTGGAGATTTGCACGTGGATGGAAGAAAATGCGAATTCAGCGTACTGTACATCAATGGCGCTTATTGGGGAGTTTATGACATTCGTGAAAAAGTAGACGATATCGACTTCACCGATTATTATTATGATCAACCAGAAGGATTTGTAGATTTTATTAAAACATGGGGTGGTACGTGGGATGAATATGGTTCATCTGCTGATTGGAACTCATTCGTGAATTTTGTCACTACAAATGATATGACGATTCAAGCGAACTATGATTATGTGCTTACTCAGTACAATACCATGAGTTTGATTGATTATTTTATTTTAAATGGTTATGTAGTAACTACAGACTGGTTGAACTGGAATACAGCATGGTGGAGAGGTCGTCATCCGCAAGGTGAGGCCAAGCGTTGGAGGTATGCACTTTGGGATAATGATGCAACTTTTGGACACTATATCAACTATACAGGAGTGCCATCAACACAACCGGATGCAGATCCATGTCAGACAGACGGTATGGGCGATGTAGGTGGACAAGGACACATTCCTGTATTGAATGCATTGTTTGATAATGAGCAATTCTTTGCTGATTACATCCAACGTTATGCTGCTCTTTCAAATACTATTTTCTCTTGTGATCAAATGATTCATGTGCTCGATAGCATGGCGCTTCATATCGATCCTGAAATGACTCGCCAATGCAATCGTTGGGGAGGAACTTATGCTGGATGGCAAGCAAATGTTCAAGTAGTTCGTGATTTCATTTTAGATAGATGTAATAATGAGATTATTGGTGGTATCGAAGATTGTTATGATGTAACAGCACTTACATTAACTGTTGAAGTTGATGGAGTGGGTGATATAGAAGTAGGAACGGTTGAACTCAATCAGACTACAGCTCCATGGAGTGGAATTTTCTTCGCTGATTTAGCTATAAGCCTGATCGCGCCTGAAGCTGCTTGTGGAACTTTTGCCGGTTGGGAGATTACCTCTGGAACAGGAGTAATCGAAGACGCGAGCAATCCAAATACGACAATGACAATTTCTACCGACGTTACTGTTGTTGCGCACTTTGTGGCAAGCAATGGTTTCGCAACAGTTGTAGTAAATATGGATCCATTGGGCGCAGGAGTAGTTCAAGTAAATGGAGCAGATGTTACTGCGTATCCAACCACTTTTGATTTTGCTTTAGGTGGACTTCAGACGTTTAATGTTTCTGAAAATGAGTGGTACACATTTAATCATTGGGAAACTAACTTCACAGAGTTGGCTCCAGATGATCAAGCAACCACTGTTACTTTCACATCATGTTTGGCTGATACCATTACAGCCGTGTTCGACGCTATTCCTCATGCTGAGCTTACTATAGATGTGTTCCCAGCGGGAGCAGGCACCATTACAATGGGCGGCACTCCGCTTGCGAGCTATTCATATACTGAAGTATTAGAAGGCGATTTGGATTACTATTTCATCACAACGCCCGCTGACATTTGGAATGTATTCGACCACTGGGAGATAAACAACCACGTATTGAGTCCAGATGAATTCAATACTAACGTAGTGCTTCACTTGATGGAAGACGATACGCTTGTTGCTGTTTATAATGTAATAGATCATCGATTAATTACAGTAGTAGTAGATCCTCCTTATGCGGGAACAGTAAATTATGCGGGTTCATACAGCACGGACACGGAGAATACTTCTGATATGGAAACAGGAGTGGCTTTTCCATTCTTAGCTTCGCCAGCAGAGTATTGGAACTTTAAAGGATGGGAAGGATTGGCAAGTGTGCCAACACCAAACTCAACAGATAGAAATGTAAGTTTTACCTTCACTGCAACCGATACAGTTTGGGCTCACTTTGAAAAGGAACCTTTCACTTTTTACATTCCAAATTCATTCTCACCAAATAATGATGGAATAAACGATGTGTTCTTGCCTGTTACCAATGCAATCGATCCAGCGTATTATCATTTGATGGTATTCAATAGATGGGGAGATAAAGTATTTGATACCACAGATCCAAATGATGCATGGGAAGGTGATTATAAAGACGGGTCATATTATTTACCAGATGGTATATATATGTATCGCCTAGAAATTAAGTCGGTGCACGAAGAAGACTACCGCGATCTAGAAGGAACGATCATGATATTTAGATAGAAGGAATTCATATTTGAAAAAGGCCCCATTGGGGCCTTTTTTATTTTTTTTGAAACCATTTGAGAAGTGGTGCCGTTAAAGAACTCGAAACAACAATTATCTAAGCAACGGCTTCGAAATTTCCAGACATACTTGGGAAGTTTGAATAAGCATGAGGACTCTAATAAAAAAAGAGAACCTAACCTAACTTTAAACACATATGTTGGAGTATTACAAATCAGTGCTGGGCAACGTGACGTTTGATGCGATGCTCTTTCGAAAAGAACTACGCAAAGCAATGAGGCAATTGGCAGTAGAAGAGAGATCACTACTAAGAGATTGGCTTCAAGCCCGCGGAATTGTTTAAAGCTTTCAGCTAAATTACCTAAAGATTCAAGGCTTCGTGAAAACGGGGCCTTTTTCTTTTTTGTGCGTTGTATTAAATGTAACTTTACATCGTTTCGCAGCGTCGTTATTTCACTAAACACACCTTATGCGCCTCTTCTTTTTATTTGTCGGCTTGATCGCTTGTTCCTCTCTTTTTGCTCAATCAAAGTTTACCGTTAGTGGTGTAATCACTGAGAAAGGCAGTGGAGAAACATTGCCAGGGGTAACCGTTATGTGTATTGAACAAGAGTTGAGCACTGTCACCAATAACTATGGTTTTTATTCTCTTACTTTAAATGGAGACTCTGCTACCATACTCATTCGATATATTGGCTATACAGCGCAAGCTTTTAAAGTAAAGGCTGGTGTTTCTAATAAGCTGAATATCGATCTTGTTGCAGATTCAGAGGAGCTTGCAGAGGTGGTCATATCGGCAGAACAACAGCGCAAAATTTCTGAAGAAACACAGATGAGTGCTATCGAGATTCCGATTGATCAAATCAAAAAAATTCCCGCCTTTATGGGCGAGAAAGATGTCCTAAAAGTGATTCAACTTTTACCAGGTGTACAGAAGGGGAGTGAGGGAAGTTCAGGCTTGTATGTAAGAGGTGGTGGTCCAGATCAAAACCTAATTATTCTCGATGATGCTGTAGTATATAACGCAAATCACTTGTTCGGCTTCTTTTCTATTTTTAATGGGGATGCATTAAAAAGTGTAGAGCTCATCAAAGGAGGTTTCCCATCTCGATATGGCGGCCGTCTATCTTCTGTTTTAGAAATGCAGATGAAAGATGGGAACAAGGAGGAATTGCATGGTGAGATAGGAATTGGCGTTATCGCTTCAAGAGCCACACTAGAAGGACCAATAAAAAAAGGTAAATCTTCTTTTATTGTTAGTGCGAGAAGAACATATATCGATGCCCTTGTTTATCCATTTTTGCCAGCGGATGAAAAAGTAGGTTATTATTTTTATGATTTCAACGCCAAAGCCAACTTCATTCTCGATGATAAAAATAGATTGTACGTCAGCGGATATTTCGGAAAGGACAAATTTTATTTCCGTCCAAAATATGACGATGGTTCTGAAGAAAGCGGTGAAATAAAATGGGGGAATGCCACAGCAACCATGCGTTTAAATCACATTGTAAGTGATAAGATATTTTCAAATACATCATTGATTTTTTCGAAATACAATTTCGGAATCGGTTTCGAAACTATTGATGGAGATGATTCTTTTTCGCTTGATTTTAAAAGTGGTATCCGCGACTGGACAGTAAAGCATGATGTGGACTATAGACCGGGTGCCAACCATTATATTCGGATGGGGGCGAGTTCCTCATACCATCGCTTTTCACCTAGCGCCATTGTAGTCGAGAGTTCTGATGTTTTTGAAAATGAACAGGAGGTGGATAATATCGATTGTCTGGAAAGCGGAGTTTATATCGAAGATGATTGGACCATTTCTAAAAAGCTTAAAGCTAATTTCGGAATTCGAGGCAGTCATTTTTTAGCGGAAGGCAATAAAAGTTATTTCGGTATTGAGCCAAGATTCGGAGGCAGATATATGCTAAAACCAGATTTAAGCATCAAAGCGAGTTACGCTTTAATGAATCAATACTTACACTTATTATCAAATTCAGGAATTGGTTTGCCAACAGATCTGTGGGTTCCTGCTACTGCAAATGTGAAACCTCAGCGTTCTCAACAAGTTGCTGCTGGAGTGGCAAAAGACCTTGAAAATCCTCGATTAACGATTACCCTTGAAGGGTATTACAAGAAGATGAAAAATATTATTGGCTATAAAGAAGGTGCAAGCTTTTTAATGATTGGAGAATTTGGGAGCACCGAAAAAGTCAATTGGGAAGACAATGTTACTTCAGGAGAGGCAGATAGTTATGGCGCAGAAGTCCTTGTTCAGCGCAAGTTTGGGAAGCTTACTGGTTGGGTCGGATATACATTATCATGGACAACCATGCAGTTTGATGAATTGAATAACGGTGAGAAGTTCTTTGCTCGCTATGATCGTCGACATGATTTATCAGTCGTTGGTATTTATGAGCTCGATGAGGGTTTGACCTTGGCTGCAACTTGGGTTTATGGCACAGGGCAAGCAGTTACACTTCCACTAGCTAATTACACCACTGTTCTTCATGATCCACAATCAGGTCCGAGTTCTAGTCTGAACAGCAGCTATTACACTATGTACAGCTCGTCCGATTATGGTGGAAAGAATGAATTCAGAATGGCACCTTATCATCGATTGGATTTGTCTGCACAATGGCACAAGAAGTTGAAACGCTGCGAACGCACGTTTGAACTCAGTGTATACAATACATACAATCGTAAGAATCCATATTTCTACCAAATTGGTACGAATAGTAATGGGGATACCATTTTGCAGCAGATTTCTCTTTTCCCAATCCTTCCTTCCGTTTCTTGGACCTTTAAATTCTAATTGCAATGAACATGTTTTCAAAAAATATAAAATCTCTCAGTCAACTGCTATTGGCTATGTTGAGCGCGATGA
>JBIIBU010000237.1:0-3507 GCA_044239235.1 Flavobacteriales bacterium | reverse complement strand
GATTTTATTTAATGACTACTGAACGCTCTGATTTCAGAGTTATCAATAGTGGAAAGTGAAAAAGAGTTGTTCAGTGAGATCGTGTGGCGGTGAGACAGTAAGACAGTGCACCCAAGTGAAACCAAATGCACTCAAGTGAACTTGAATGAAAAAATAGTGAGGTAGTGTGGAAATGGGAAAGTGGGAAAATGGGAAAATGGGAAAATGGGAAAGTGGGAAAATGGGAAAGTGGGAAAGTTGGCCCCCTCAACCGGCTTGGGGACCGGGACATTCAATCAATAGCAGTTAGAAAAAAAACTTTGTTTTTTTTCTAACTTCAATCAAAAATAAAAAATCAACAATCAACAATAGATCCCCCGCGAGAATAGAACTACCATAATTTTCGCTAAATTCGTGCACTTACAAACTAGTATCCCTCATTATGAAACAAGCTTTAGGCTCTATTGTTATTGGTCTTGCGGTGGTTATCGCGGCGGCCGTTTTGTCGAATGGTTACATGAACCGCAACAAATCTGAGAATGTCATTTTTGTGACTGGTCTTGGATCTAAAGATTTTGTTTCTGATCTAATTGTTTGGAATGCTTCATTCAGCCGTCGTAGCATGGATCTTCAAGCTGCCTACGCTGAACTCAATAAAGACCGTGAAATCATCAAAACATACCTTGTCGGAAAAGGAGTTGGTGAAGCTTCTATCGTTTTTGCTTCTGTAAATATTCAAAAAGAATATGATGAAAGTCGCGATAACAACGGCAACTACTTCTCCACTTTTGCTGGATATAGTTTGACGCAAAACATTACTATCGAATCCAACGAAGTAGATAAAATTGAAGGTGTTTCTCGTGAGGTTACAGAGCTTATCAATCAAGGCGTTGAACTTTATTCTCAAGAACCTCAATACTATTACACCAAACTTGCTGAGTTGAAAATTGAAATGATTGCGGCAGCTACTCAAGATGCTAAAGTTCGTGCTGAACAGATTGCACAAAACTCAAATGGAAATCTTGGTGGTTTGAAAAATGCTACAATGGGAATCTTCCAAATTACTGGTCAAAATTCATCAGAAGACTATAGCTGGGGAGGTGCATTCAACACTTCTTCTAAGCGTAAAACGGCTTCAATCACAATGCGTCTAGAATATTTGGTTGACTAATCATTATGTCAAGACTACTCTCCTGCATTCTCTTACTATTTAGCTTCAAAGTCTTCAGTCAAGAGGCCTTTTTCAACACGCGCTCAAACGTGATGACTAATGCGGCGAATCAATGGCTCGTAACAGAATTAGAAAAAAACAACCCGTCTGCTTTTTCAGATAATCAAGGTGGAAAGTCTGTAATTCGCATTCCTGCTGGCACTGCAGCAGTAGCGCAATTAAATTCGACTTACGACGTTGCGCTTGCCAACAAATTTAGCCAAGTATATTTTCCGAATGGGAAATCAGATCGTTTTCTAAAAATAAATTCGCTTTGCAATCTCTACTTCCCTCTTGTTGAGAGAAAACTTTTTAATGCAAAACTCCCACTTGAATATAAGTACCTGCCGCTGGTAATGACAGGCTTTAATGCCACGTATGAGGACGATCGTGATCGTGGTGGTATGTGGGCACTCGAGTTTCTTACCGCTCGAAAATGGAAATTGCAAATCGATACTTTGGTAGATGAAAGAAGAGGTGGTGATATCACTACTGATGCTGCGGTCAAAGAACTATTGGAAATTCACAACCATTTCAATGGCAAGATGGAAAGCGTGCTAAAGGCATGGTATATCTCTAGAGCATATGCTGAAAAGCTTCACAACAAACGCACATTGACAGAAGATGAACTCGATGCAGAAGCAAATCTATTCGTAGAGTTTTACATTTTTTCAGCTCGTCTTTTTAGTGAAAATCAAAACAATGCAAGCAATCAACTCAATGCGTACTTTGACATTCTAGGTAATTTCGAAAGCATCGCTTTTAAAGACACACTGAATGTGACTGGGCTTGTTTCTCTTGTAGGTTTAGACGAAAATGTACTTCGCAAAACGAACCCGGTTTACATTGGTCAATATATAGATCCAGTGTACAGAAGAGTTACGTTTATAATGGACAACAGATTTAGCGGCAAGTTCCGTCAAATGGAAGACGCTGTGTACAACTGGCAGCCTCCTGCTCCTCCTGTTGTATATACCGAAGTGATTGAAGAAGAAGAAAAAATCTATCACGTTGTTCGAAAAGGCGAAGCGCTTGGAACAATAGCACGCAAACACAAAGTTTCTATTAGCAATTTGAAGAAATGGAATAAACTTAAGAGCGATAAGATTCGAGCTGGTCAACGATTGGTGATTATCAAGAAAACAAAAAAACGCAAGCCTCTTCCAGAAACAGAAGTTGTATTTCCTAATGGTGCAGCTTCAGACAGCACCAATGTAATGCTCAACCCTGTGCTCGTTGATACAGTTAAAGCGCCAGAACCGCCGAAACCAAAGCCAGTCCCTCAACCGAAAAAGCCAAAAACTGATTTTATCACTTACACTGTAAAGTCAGGAGATTCACTATGGACCATTGCAAAGAAGTACAAAGTAACTCCAGAGCAAATCATGAAATGGAACAAGTGTGGCGAGAAAATCCGCCCTGGTCAAAAGCTTAAAATCCAGAAAAAGAAGTAGTCAAGTAATACAAGCTACTTTGATATCAATCATTCATCTATGAAAGAAAAAACGCCGACTGCCGTCAAACTCGCTGTATTAGTTGCAGCTCTAGGCTATTTCGTGGACATATTCGACATTGTATTGTTTGGGGTGCTCAGACAAGACAGTCTTACCGAACTGGGTTACATAGGAACCGCAAACGGAGAGATGGGCTTGTTGCTTACCAACCTTCAAATGATTGGAATGCTTGTCGGAGGCGTACTTTGGGGAATACTTGGTGATAAAAGAGGAAGAATTTCAGTTCTCTTTGGTTCGATCTTACTCTATTCCACAGCCAATATTGCCAATGGACTTATCAATGACATTGTCTCTTATGGTGTTTGTCGATTCATCGCTGGACTAGGACTTGCGGGGGAACTCGGCGCTGGTATTACACTTGTAAGCGAATTGATGAAAAAAGAAAAACGCGGCATTGGAACAATGATCGTTGCGGCTGTTGGTGTTAGTGGCGCAATTGCAGCCACTGCAATCGGAAAAACATTTGACTGGAGAATCACCTACTTCATCGGTGGCGGACTAGGCTTGATGCTGCTTGCCTTGCGCGTAGGCGTGCACGAAAGCGGCATGTTCAAAAACATTGAGAACACTAGCATGGTTCGAGGTAGTTTAAAAATGCTTTTCAGTAATAAATCTAGAATCAAACGCTACGTAAGCTGTCTTCTTATGGGAATGCCCGCTTGGTTCGTTGTAGGTGTACTAATTTACCAAGCACCCGAGTTCGGAGAATCACTCGGCATTGAAGGAGATATTAGTGCTGCAATAGCGATTCGCAATTGCTATCTCGGAATGACCTTCGGAGACTTCACCTCCGGCGCGATGAGT
>JBIIBU010000162.1:0-4670 GCA_044239235.1 Flavobacteriales bacterium | reverse complement strand
CTGGCATTCGGATGAATGACTGTTGCGAATCTATCAGGTGAAAGATTCAATGAATCTATAAATTCTTTTCTTCTCTTGTATGAAGTTGGACTTCCGGGCACCGCAAGTATGAGTGCATCAGGATGTTCTGCTATAGCCTTTCTAGAAGTAATTGGAATACCATCATAGACTCCATACTTGGACGCTTCGTCATCTACAAAGCATACTAACTCAAAATGATCTCCAAGGCAATCATACGCTTCTAGCGCATTGCCGTTGAATGGAAATATGATGAGTTTTGTTTTCATTTATACGAATTAACGGCATCAATTACGCGTGTTACCATTTCATCCGAAAGTTCTGCATACATCGGCAATGAAACACAGTGAGAGGCCAAGTATTCTGAATTTGGACAATCACCTTGTTTATATCCAAGATGAGCGTAGGCCTTTTGAAGATGACATGGCACAGGGTAATGCAATGCAGGATAAATTTCATGAGAGTTTAAAAATCTCATGAACTCTTCGCGATTTTCCACTGTCACAACAAAGAGGTGATAAATGGATTGCGCCCATTCAGGTTGTGCTTGAAGCTTGACAAGAGGATTATTTATTTCTTTGAAATAGCGATTTGCGATATCAATTCGGCGGTTGTTCCATTGATTGAGGTATCTCAATTTTACTTGGAGTGACGCGCCTTCCAAACCTCCCATTCTGTAGTTATATCCGATTTCGTCATGATAATAACGAACGGTGCATCCGTGATTTCGGAGTGATTGAAGGTGCTTATAATAATCTTCGTTGTTGGTGGTTAATCCACCTGCCTCTCCGCATGCTCCAAGGTTTTTTCCTGGGTAAAAACTAAAGCAAGCCATTTCACCGAATGTACCAACATTCTTTCCTTTGTACTTGGCTCCTTGCGCTTGAGCAGCGTCTTCAATTAAAAAGAGATTATGTTTTTTACAAATCTCGGAAACCGCATCAATATCGAATGGTTGTCCATACAAATGAACACCGATAATAGCCTTTGTTTTTGATGTAATTTTTGCTTCAATAAGTGATGCATCAATTTCCCAGGTATCAGGCGTGCAGTCAACAAAAACGGGTGTTGCTCCTGCATGCGAAACGCCCCAAGCCGTAGCGATAAATGTATCGGCAGGAATGATGACTTCATCTCCTGGACCGATATTAAGAGCAAGCATCGCAAGATGCAATGCAGTCGTTCCGTTATTTACACCAACAGCATATTTTGATTCGCAGAACACAGCGAAATCTTTTTCAAATTGTTCTACAAAAGGACCACCAGAGAAGGCGGTGCTTTCATAAACCTTCTCAAACATTTCAAAAACTTCCGCTTTGATTTGTTTGTGTTGACCTTTTAAATCAAGGCAAGGAATTTTTTCTAAAACAGCAGCGTTCGCCTCCATATTCTTTTCAATTATCTATCAGATGTATTTTTTAAAAACTTCGCAGGATTTCCTGCAACGATGGTGTTTGGAGCAACATCTTTTGTAACAACAGAACCAGCGCCAATGATTGCGTTTTCACCAATAATAATACCGCATAAAATTGTTGCATTACTTCCAATGCTAGCTCCTTTTTGAACGAATGTTTCTACGACATGCCAATCCGCTTCTGTTTGCGACGAGCCATCGGCATTTGTGGCGCGAGGTATCAGGTCGTTGGTAAACATCACCCCGTGGCCGATAAAGCAATTATCCGCGATATGAACACCTTCACAAATAAACGTGTGACTCGAAATTTTGCAGTTCTTACCGATGGTAGCACCTTTTTGTATTTCAACAAAAGCGCCCACTTTAGAGCCATCGTCTATACTGCAGCCGTAGGCATTCACGAAGTTGAAAATGCGCACGTCTTTGCCCATTTTCACATTATTCAATGATTGTTTATCGTTGCTAAGAGTAACAATTTCCATTTTAATCGTTTTGGATTTTCACTTCAGCGCCACCGCTCTTTATTGATTTTTGCGAAGCCTCTAGTATTTTGATTGTACTCAAACCGCTCTTCCATGAAGCGATTGGAGTCGTTCCGTTTTCAATTGCTGAAACAAAGTCCTTTGCCATTCCGCCAAGCGCTTCTGCATTTCCCAGCTTAGGAATAAAGACATCCCCTACTCGATAATCCACAAGCACTCTGCGCTTTTCCTCATCACTGCTTACCGAGTGATTTGTGTCATATAAACGAATTTTCTCCGTAGGTTCCATGTCGTTGAAAACGATCATTTTTTTGTCGCCGCCAACCAACATCATTCTAATTTTCACCGGAGATGACCATGAGCAATTGAAGTGAGCGAGAATATTTGATTCGTAGTTCACCGTCAAATAGGCTATGTTCTCTACACCATTATGAATATGACTAACGCCCGTAGCATTGACGCTATGCGGCACATCATCTACGAGATAGTCCAGAATTGAAATATCATGAGGAGCGAGGTCCCAAAGCACATTCACATCTTGTTGAATTAAACCCAGATTTATCCTAGTAGAGTCGAAATATTTCACTTTACCTATATCACCGCTATCGATAAGGGCTTTCATTTTTTGTACCGCGGGGGTATATAGAAATGTATGATCTACCATCAAGACTTTTCCAACTTTAAGAGAAAGTTCGATAAGTTCTTTCGCATGATCAACCGTATCCGTCATTGGTTTTTCAAGCAAAACGTGTTTGCCTGCTTGAAGAGCCTTTTTTGCGATTGGGAAATGCGTGAAAACTGGAGTGGCAATAACAATAGCGTCAATAGAGTTGTCGCTCCAAAGTGAGTCTATATCCGTTGAGACATCGGTAGTTGGATAATTAGATTTCACAACCTCAAGTCGTTCGGGTCTGAGGTCAACCACTTTACTAACTCTAACTCCGCTAATAGATGAGAAATTACGTACTAGGTTAGGTCCCCAGTATCCAAATCCCACAATTGCCACATTTATCATACTCATTGCGTTAAGGCGCACAAATATATCCAATAATGAACTTTTCTATTTTATATATGTTTCGATATCACACTATAGTTGTCACAATATGAAAATGCAAGAATTTACCATAAAGGATTTGGAGAGCTTTACGGGCATAAAGGCTCACACCATTCGTATATGGGAACAGCGCTATGGCCTGCTTGCACCAGACAGATCCGACACGAATATTCGAAAATACACCGACAAGGATCTCAAGTTCTTGTTGAACGTAAGTCTACTGTCGAATATGGGTTATAAGATTTCTCAAATTGCCCAATTGAGCGAAGACTCAATGAGAGAACTTATAACAAAGCATGTGTCTAACGAGCAACCAGAGCAGCATTTCCTTCACATGTTGAAGATTTCAATGCTGAACTATGACGAGGCCCTGTTCAATGAAGTTGTGGAAAAGCACATCATAGATCATGGCTTGGAGCGAACATTCAAGGAGATGATCTTGCCTTTTATGCGTCAAATAGGGTATTTATGGCAAGCCAACGTTATTTGTCCAGCCCAAGAGCATTTCATTTCAAGTCTTGTGCGTCAAAAGGTATTGAGCCAAATCGACCAGATTAAAATGGTTCCATCAGCCAATTCCCGTCCTGTGGTATTGTTCTTACCTGATCTTGAAATTCATGACATTTCATTGCTCATGATGCATTATCTATTTAAATTGAGAGGGCACAGGAGCATCTATTTGGGACAATCGGTTCCATTTGATGATTTGATTCAAGTTTACCAACGTTTAGGCGATGTAAATTTTGTTTCAATATTTACCACCCATCCTTCAACAGTTTTGATTACTGACTATTTAAAGAAGGTATCTAGTCAATTTAGCGAAACAGAATGTCAGTTTCATTTGACTGGAAATAACCTATATGGCATAAAAAGCCCAGACCCCAATATTATTAGCATATATAGCAATGCTGAAGAATTGGCCAAAGTGATGTAATATCTAAAAAAGAAGAACGCTTGCAAAAAGCCCTGAAACCTTTAGTTTCAGGGCTTTTTTAATAACTTGTTCAATTCTTGTTTATGATTTAATGTTAAATCTTAAACAAAAATTTGCCCATGGAGAAATCTTGTTTAATATTTGCATCAACAAATTAAACAAACCGCCATGAGCACCATTGAGTTTAACCAAATGTTATCTAGCAACGCTAAGTACCTCAAGGGATTTGCGTACAATTTCACACGCAATATGGAAGATGCTGAAGACTTACTTCAGGACACTATGCTAAAGGCGTTGCGCTACAAAGAGCATTTTCAAGAGGGCACCAACTTTAAAGGGTGGTTGTTTACGATTATGCGCAATATTTTCATCAACAACTATAAGCGTAAAAAGCTTCAGAATACGATTACAGACCAAACTTCAAATCAATTTTACCTAAATCATGGTAAGGTTTCAGAAGATTTGGTGAACACTCGAATAAACGAAAAGGATATCCACAAGGCCATTTCTGGATTGACACACGAGTTTAAGACGCCTTTTCAAATGTTTATGGATGGTTATCACTATGATGAAATTTCATCAGCGATGTCTATTCCTATGGGAACGGTAAAAAGTCGTATTTTCCATGCACGCAAGCGTCTGATGGAAGATTTGAAAGAATTTAGATAATATCTAGGCTTTCGAAAGCTTTGCGAGGTAGTGGAAATTTTCGTCTCGATAAATGATTTCGCACTTCAGCCCAGCTTTATCGCAAAGCTCTGAAAGCAA
>JBIIBU010000161.1:0-4681 GCA_044239235.1 Flavobacteriales bacterium | reverse complement strand
GGAAGTGATGCTGAGGTAGCTGGTGAAATGTTTCGAGTAACGACGCTTGACCCTATTAATCCACCAAGAACTGAAACTGGTGAGATTGACGTGACTCAAGACTTCTTTGGTAAAACCACAAATCTTACTGTAAGCGGTCAACTTGAAGCAGAATTAGCTGCGATGGCTTTGGGTAAAGTCTACACATTTGGCCCAACATTCAGAGCAGAAAATTCAAATACAAGTCGCCACTTGGCTGAGTTCTGGATGATTGAACCCGAAGTAGCTTTCAATAATATCTACGACAACCAAGATTTGGCAGAAGATTTTCTTCGCTATTGCATTAAACATGCATTGGACACATGCCGCGAAGATCTTGAGTTTCTTCAAGAACGAGAGGCTAATGAAGACAAGCTTAAGCCTGTTGATGATCGTCAAGCCATGCCGTTAATTCAACGTCTTGAGTTTGTAGTAAACAACACTTTTGAGCGCATCACCTACACAGAAGCGATTCAAATTCTTCTTGATAGCCCATATTACAAAAAGAAAAAATTCAAATACAATGTAGAATGGGGAATTGATCTTCAAAGTGAGCATGAACGCTATTTGGTTGAAAAACATTTCAAGAAACCAGTAATCATCACCGGCTATCCTGCTGCCATAAAAGCGTTTTATATGCGCTTAAACGAAGATGGAAAAACGGTTGCGGCTATGGACATTCTTGTGCCCGGCATCGGTGAAATCATTGGCGGAAGTCAGCGTGAAGAACGATATGATGTTCTACTAGAAAAATGCAAAGCATTTAATATTCCAGAAGAACATATCTGGTGGTATCTTGAAACAAGAAAATTCGGAACATGCGAGCATGCCGGATTTGGTCTTGGTTTTGAACGCTTGATAATGTATGTCACAGGAATGCAGAATATCCGAGACGTAATTCCTTTCCCACGCACACCGCAGAACGCAGAGTTTTAATTTATCAAACACCTAGTTAATTAGCATCATAGCTTATATTTGTGAGATATGTTGAAACAATCATTCAATCTAAAGCTTCAGCAAAAATTATCTCCACAGCAAATCCAGCTGATGAAGATGCTTCAAATTCCGACTATGGAATTGGAGCAACGCATCAAGGAAGAGATGGAGATTAATCCTGCTTTGGAAGAAGGCGGCGACGAGGTGCAGGAGGAAGAAAAGCAAACTGTTGAGGACTCAGATCTGGACAATGATAATGATTCTAAAGACGGCGACGAAGAATTCGATTTTAGTGATTACCTCGACGACGACGACATTCCTGAATATAAACTTTACACTAGCAATCATAGTTCGGACGATGAAGAGCGAGACTCTCCGTTAGGCGCTGGAAACAGTTTTCAAGAACTTCTCATTTCTCAACTGGGATTGCAAGAAGTGACTGAAAAAGAACAAATGCTTTCCGAATACCTGATTGGTAATTTGGATGAGGCGGGCTATTTGAGAAGGGAGCTCCCTGCTATTGTTAATGATCTTGCTTTTTCTGCAAATATTTCAACGACTGTTCAAGAGCTTGAACATGTTTTAAAAATCATTCAAGAATTAGATCCTGCGGGAGTAGGTGCTCGTGATTTGAAAGAATGTTTACTTCTTCAAATAGAGCGACTCGAAATTCATGATGAGGATGTACAACTCGCAGAAGTAATCATCTCAAAATATTTTGATGAATTTACCAAAAAGCACTACGAGAAAATTGCAAAAAAACTTGAGTTGGAAGATGAAGAATTGAAGCCTGCAATAGATATCATTCTTCATCTGAATCCAAAACCAGGCAATAGCATGATGGAGTCTTCGCGCACGATTCAAGCGATTACTCCCGACTTCAACCTTGTAGTAGAGAACGACGAATTAAAACTTTCTCTGAATGGCAGAAATGCCCCAGAGTTGCGCATTAGTCGTGAATATAAAGAAATGCTTCACCATTACTCTAAGACCAAGTCCAAAGAGTCCAAGGATAAAGAAGCGTTGATGTTTGTGAAGCAAAAAATTGATTCCGCTAAATGGTTTATTGATGCCATTCTACAGCGAAATCAAACTTTGATTTTTTGCATGCAAGCCATTGTTGATTATCAAAAAGAATTTTTCTTAAGTGGAGATGAGACCAAATTAAAACCGATGATCTTGAAAGACATTGCCGATTTGGTTCACATGGATATTAGTACTATTAGCCGCGTAGCAAATAGCAAGTATATTCAAACACCTTATGGAACATACTTGTTGAAGTATTTCTTCTCGGAAAGTTTATCTACTGATGAAGGCGAAGAAGTTTCCTCGAGAGAAGTAAAGAAAATTTTGAAAGATGCGATTGAGGCCGAGGAAAAGCGCAAACCTCTTACCGATGAAAAACTAGCTAAATTGCTCAATTCAAAAGGGTACAACATTGCTCGTCGTACTATTGCTAAATATAGAGAGCAACTGGGTATGCCCGTGGCTCGATTGAGAAAAGAACTATGACCGAACGTCTCGCGAAAATTTTATCGCTCATCTTTCATCCACTATGGATGCCGCTCATTATTTACATGACCGTTAGATGGCTTGACCCTTATTATATCGGTCAAACCAGAGCAGACAATTTTGTCATACTACTACTCCTAATCAATATTATTGCTCCTGCAGTTAGTATGTTGATTATGATTAAGTACGGTATGCTAAGCAGCATAGAACTACGTGACAGAAAAGAAAGGTTTGGTCCCTATCTGCTCGTGATTTTCTACTATGTGATCTCGTATATTATGTTGAAATGGAAAGGACCTATGCTCCCGCAAGAGGTGTTTAGCTTCTTTGTGTCTGTGATTCTTTCGCTTGTACTTTCACTAAGCATCAACATGATTTGGAAAATTTCGGTTCACATGCTAGCACAAGGCGGTGTTTTCGGAACATTGCTCGCCCTAAATTCTTTGCATAAATCGGATATAAGTGTATTCTTGATGTTATCTGCCCTAGCTGCAGGACTCACCGCTTATTCAAGAGTACGACTTGAGGCGCACACGCACGGTCAAGCCTATGCAGGCTTTTGTCTTGGCGTGGTAATGAATTGGATTGTGATTAGCTTTAAGCTTATGATCTAGTTGCCAATTTCAATTGCCAATTCCATGCGTCTTTAAGCGCATCCTCAATAGATAACTCCGTTTTCCATTTTAGTACCTCTGCAGACTTGGTCACATCCGCCCAGATTTTTTCAATATCCCCAGCGCGACGAGGTCCAATTTCGTAGGAAAGTTCAACACCTGTTATTTTCACAAAGGCTTTTACAACTTCAAGCACCGTGTTGCCTTTTCCTTGACCAATATTAAAAACTTCGTATCCGCTATCAAATACCGCTAGCCAATCCATAGATGATACATGCGCTTTGGCCAAGTCAACAACATGGATGAAGTCTCGAATACAAGATCCATCATGAGTGTTATAATCATTTCCGAAAACGGTTAATTTCGATCTCAATCCAGCTGCAGTTTGTGTGATGAAAGGAACCAAATTACTTGGAATACCATTCGGTAATTCACCAATTAATCCTGACTCATGGGCACCTATTGGATTAAAATATCGAAGCACAGCCACTTTAAAACGGGAATCAGAAATGCACACATCACGAACCATCTGCTCACAAACTACTTTCGTATAACCATAAGGTGAGGCTGCATTTCTATCGGGTGTTGTTTCCGTAACCGGCAATACATCTGGTTGGCCATAGACAGTGCAAGAGCTTGAAAAAACAAGATTCCAAATACCGCATTCTTTCATGGTTTCTAAAACCACCGACATTGATCCGATATTGTTTCTATAATAAAGCAATGGGTTTGCGACGGACTCCCCTACCGCTTTAAAAGCTGCGAAGTGAATGATTGCTTCGGGCTTTTCGGACTCACAGATTGCTTTGAAGGCCGATTTATCTGTGCAATCTGCATTGTAATATTTAGGTTTAAATCCAAGAATGCCTTCCAATCCATCAAGAACCTTTAATTCACTATTGGAAAGATTATCGATTATGACTGGGGTATGGCCTGCCTCAACAAGTTGAACTATTGTGTGTGACCCTATAAATCCTGTTCCTCCAGTTACTAAAACCTTCATACAATCAGCGTTTTGATGATTTTCACAAATGTAACGAAAAGGAGAAACGAATTTTTTTTTTCGAAAAATGAAACCTTTATGGAACGACATAAGTAATAGCACTAGACTAACCTAACAAAATGAACTCAACAGCAATGCATCAGAGGTATGACCTCTCTTACCTGAATCAGGTCTTTCAAGGAAATAGAGAGATGATAGACAATATCATCAAGCTCTTTCTCCAACAAGTACCCGAATACATTCGAGAAATGGAAGAGTGTGTCAAAAAGAATGAGCCATTATCGCTTCATCCTTTAGCACATAAAGCCAAAAGTTCGGTGTCTATGCTCGGAATCAGAGATATGGAAACAGATATTCTTCAAATAGAGAATGATAGTAAGCATTTAAGGAATTTGGATCAACTTCCTACGCTGGTGCACAGAGTGAAAGAAAATTGTCAAGTAGTGTACTACCAGTTAAAAGAACAACTGCAGCGCGCTTCTTAAAGAACGCGCATGTGCGAACGATATAGGGTGGAGGGCCGCTCCTTAGTAGGAACTATGTTCTGAACAGGGCGGTTTTTCTTTTTATCTGCTATATTGCGGCGCCTATAACTATG
>JBIIBU010000159.1:0-4707 GCA_044239235.1 Flavobacteriales bacterium | reverse complement strand
ATTTTATAAGAAGTAGTCACACCTTCGCCATCAACCTGATCGAGGAAAGCATTGTAATCGTCTTTGGGTTCCCAAAACCAACGTTCGCCAGGAATTTTCAATGGATCTTTTAATTGGAATCCGAGATCAAGACGAACCAAAAAGTATTCAAAATCTAGACGAATACCGAAACCACTACCTATCGCAATTTCACTCAAGAAACGATCTGCTGCGAAGTTGGCCCCCGGTTTATTTGCTTGCTCTCTTACAAGCCAAATATTTCCAGCATCAACAAACCAGGCTGCTTGAAACATTTGGGTCAATTTGAATCGATATTCAAAATTGAATTCAAGCTTTACATCGCCAATATTATTATACGTTCTAATCTCTGTTGTGTCTCTGAAAGAACCTGGACCTAATGTTCTGGCTTGCCAAGCGCGAATTCCAGTGGCACCGCCAGCAAAGAAACTTTCTTCAAAAGGCAATACATTTAAGTTTTTACCCGCATTGCCGACAGCACCACTAGCACGGAAAACAAAGGTGTTCTTTTCATTTACATTATAATAAAATCTTGAATCTCCTTCTACCTTAACATAATCGGCGAACTGAATTCCTCCGATGTAATAGCTTCCATTTTCATCTTGATCAGCATTAAACCATCGAGCAAGTTCTCTAGTGAATTTTCCCGCAAATTCGAAACCATAACGATGATAAAAATAGAAACGTTGGTATCGGGCCTTTTGAGTGTTTTGAAGCCATTCAATACCAAAGCTATGCACAAAGTGGTTTTGATATGAGTTGATTAAAAATTGGTCATTTAAATCTATAAGCCATTTTTCAAATGCCTCTGTCTTTTTAATATTAATCAAAGACAAATCCGAGTGAAAATATATTTTGGTTCCTCTGTCTTTGTTCTCTGTAAAGCCTTCTAATGCTCGAAACTGCGTCAAGGTTCTCTCGTAATCCGGACGTTTTTGATAGTTGAGTGCCACGGTAAAATTGGTAAATGGCTCGCTATTCTTTTTCATTTTAAAAGAACCAAAGCCCACCATTCGAGGGACACGCAGCGATAATTCAGGACCAAATTCAAATGTATTCAGTTGGAATGAACGCTTTACTTCTTCTGTTCCAGTTTCCGTTGTAACTGTTTCTGTTATCGCACGCGTGGCTTCAAAACCCGTCACAATTTTAAATTCAAGTGCTTCAGCTCCTTTGAACACATTGCGGTGACGATATACTAAGTTGCCATAAATACCGGTGTTTCCAGATCTATTCGTTAGGCGAGGGTCGAGTGAGAAGGTTTGTTTTTTGGCTGGATTTAAAAAAATATAGACATCGAGAATATTCAATCCTGTAGAATCAATTTGTGTTCGAGGAACTAGTTGAATATTCACTGACTTGTTCGTACCTAGTTGAGTGAATCGCTTGTAGGTGAGGTCAACACGATCCTTTTGGTACATTTCGCCTTTACCTATGAGCGTAGTGTAGGCAAGCAGACTCGGTTTCAACTCAGGTTCACCATTGCAGATGATGCGCAAACCATCATAATAAATCGTATCGGTGAAAACAATTTCAGTCAAACTAGGACTAAAATCAGTTACAATATTAACATCACCCAAATAGTATTTTTTATGAGGAATACCCACGAGACTATCCGTAAAGCCTTGAATAGGAATTCGCGGCATCTGAAGTCGAAGTGTTATATCCGCATGATGATTACCAGCATTGCTATCTACATCAAAGATTATGTAGTCTTTTGTGAATTCATAATAACCTCTGTTATTGAAATATGCGGCTATACGTTCTCTTTCCGCATCTAATGCATCCACATCAAAGAGCATTTCAGTTTTTAAAGTGGAGGATTCAAATAATTCCTGTGTCCTTAGATCCATTTTAGGATCTTCAATCTTGTACTTAATTTGGCCGATTTTATAGGGCAGACCAGGATAGACGTTGTAGTTGACTTTACATTTCTTTCCTTTTCGCCAAAAAATCAAACCGTTCTTTTTATAAATAACCTCAGCTTCAACTTTGTTATTGAAGAAACCTCTTTTATCCAAGAACGCCGACATCTGCTCAACGCTCTTCTCCATTTTGGCGCTGTCGAGCTCAGCAGGAGGCTCACCAATTGTATATGCCATCCATGCCCAAAGCGACTGACACGTTTTTGGTTTCTTGTTTTTTTCTGCTCGTTTTGTGTTTTTTTCTTTGCAGCGAATGGCAACACGTTGCTCACTTCTTTCTAGTGCTTTCTTTGGAACAAGGGTGTAAATACCTAAATTGAAGCGTGCTAATAAAATACGACGATTGGGCTTGAACTTGGTCAGGGATAATAACTCAGTGGACGAAACGCGATAGTCAGCAGGGGCATCATAAACTTTGACCTTGTGTTTTTTGAAATAAACTTCGTCTTCTCTGATCTTGTGAAATATGGTACATGACTGAAATGTTCCGATTATAAAAATCAGAAATAATGCTCGTCGATATGTATTCTTACCTGCCATATATTGCGGCTGCAATTTCAGTCAAAAATGCTACCGATAAAAAAAGACTTGAAATTGGTGAAATCACTTCACCAAAAAAAGTTTCGTAAAGAACATGGTCTCTTCCTCATCGAAGGTAAGAAACCCGTGGAAGAAGCCCTTCAGTCAACTTTTAAATTACATAGCTTATACAGCTGTGATGAGGCTTTTCTAGAAAGGTTTAACCAGGGAATTTTGGTCAACTCTAAGGACATGGCTCAGATTTCAGCGCTCAATACTCCTTCAGATTATTTGGCTGTGCTTCATGTTCCTGATATGAACTCAGCTCAATTTCAATCGACCAACCTAATCCTATTGGATGGTATTTCTGATCCAGGAAATATGGGAACCATTCTAAGAACAGCGGACTGGTTTGGATTTAATGAAATTGTTTGTTCTGAAGATACGGTAGAACTTTACAATCCTAAAGTGGTTCAATCGACGATGGGAAGCCTATTTCGAGTGAAAGTAATCTATGTAGATTTACCAACTTATTCGAAAGCTCTTGTAGAGATAGGATATACCATTGCAGGTGCAGACCTAGATGGCGTCAATGCTTTTGACTATCATTTTCCTGAAAAAACAGCTTTAGTAATTGGAAGTGAAAGCCACGGAATTAGACCAAACATCGAATCGTTGCTTACACAAAAAGTACATATTCCGGGAGCCGGAAATGCTGAATCATTGAATGCGGGAATCGCGGCAGGAATTCTACTTTCCTGCTGGTTTAAGATAAAATCCTAAAGGAGCAACAAGCGGTGAAAAGACAAATCGCTGTGCGAGTGCCAATTCTCCTTCATTGTTTTTTCCCCAGAAATAATCCATATCCCACGGTGATTCATTGCCATTTTCATCCAAGAATCGCTTAGCTGCGCGCTTCTTGTACAATTCAACTTTCTTCGTTGTACCCGATTTTTCATGCACTTGCAATGTATATGCAGGGACAGTCTTGTTGATTGAGTCAACGGCCTCAGGTTTCAAGTTTGTATTGTACGATTCGAAATAGACCTTTTTAAATTGAATCAATAAATTCTTCACCTTCAGTGTATCGAACACTGGAATAGGAGTAGAGAAGGAGTTTGTATAAACGTTATACCCTGTTTGCATCCCGATTGAATTTCCTCCATAATAATTCACACAAAAAGAAGTCTCTGGATTCATATTGTCAATTACATCCACTTGGGTAAAATCAAGATTGGGGTAGTCGAACATTCCTGTATATCTCCATTCATTTTCGTCTGAGAAAAATCGTGGTGTAAGAAAGCCTGTGAATCCTTCCATATAGGTGATATATGGCTCGTCACTTCGTCCAATTCCGGGTATTTCCAAGAGCATGATTGTACCCATGTGATCGGGTGTAGAGGTTCCGATGTAATAGATTTTAGAAGGCTCATCACCTCCTTGATATATTTCAACTTTACGGGCAGAACTAGCTAGAACGCGCATCATATTATCACGACCGGATGCTGGCAGAGCTCCTTTAACATGCAAGCGATTCACGGTTTCTAATAATAAATCTAATGCGTCTTTGCGAGCAAGGTACTTTCCATTCAGCTTCCAATAGCGTTGTCCTGGAATGCGCTCGAGCAAAACAGACTTGCCTTGCTTATCTGCAATAAATATTTTGGTTACTAAGGCAGTATCAGAAATTGCAAAATCACTCAGAGGCTTGCCTGCAAGTGTAGATGCTGAATTTTTCTGATAGATGAAATAAGCGGCTAAAGCGAGTACAACCAATAATCCTAATAAGAGCAAGTTCTTTTTCATTTAGCCCATTTTTTCTTTCTGAAATAAAGTTGAAGGAATCCTGCTGCAATAAGCACAAGAATAGGTAAGGCAGCATTTTCGATTTGTATGCGAGTTCTATTTTCTACAATGAGATTCTCATCCAATTTGCGCAATTTGATAGAACGAGAACGCACGCTAATCAAAGCTTGGTCATCCAATAAATAGTTCATGCAATTAAGCAAAAACTCTTTGTTATCATATACCACACGTTCAGCGTAACGATCAAAACCCAAGGCTTGTGGACGAGGACCTTCTGGAGTGTCCATTACATTGTTTCGAACGACATCTCCATCGGCAATAACAATCATTGAAGTGTTGACACTCTTGTCTCGATATGCTACATTAGGATCCTGGCGAATAGCAACAGGTAGTTGATCTTTAAACGCAGAAGGAAATTGACCTTCCATAATCATTGCCA